>CAZMKX010000383.1:0-4384 GCA_964566375.1 uncultured Myxococcales bacterium | reverse complement strand
CGCGGCGACCGCCACGCGGACCTCGCGATCAAGATCATGATGAACGCCATGATCGGCGTGCTCGGCGCGCCCTCGGGCCGCTTCTTCGATCCGGACGTCGCGAACGCGACGACGAGCTTCGGCCGGCTCATGCTCGAGCGCACGCGGCGCGCCTTCGAGGCGTTCGACGCGCGCGTGCTCTACGGCGACACCGACTCCGTGTTCGTCCTGCTCGACCAGCAGGCGCCGATCGAGCGCGCCTACGCGATCGCGGAAGACCTGCGCTCGCGCGTTCAGGCGGAGCTCTCGGCGCAGGTGCGGCGCGAGTGGCGCGTCGAGCCGAAGCTCGAGCTCGAGCTCGAGTACGTCTACGAGCGCTTCTTCCAGCCCAGCCTGCGCGGCGGGACCGAAGGCAGCCGCAAGCGCTACGCGGGGCTGGTGAACGGGAACCTGCAGGTGGTCGGGCTCGAGGCCGTAAGGCGCGACTGGCCCGAGGTCTCACGCCGCCTGCAGCGAGGCATGCTCGAGCGGCTCTTCCGCGACGAGCCGGTCGCGGAGTTCGTACGCGAGGTCGTCGCCGACCTGCTCGCGGGTCGGCTCGACCGCGAGCTCGTCATCCGCAAGGGCCTGCGCAAGGGCGCGGTCGAGCGCTACACCGCCGCGGCGCCCGCTCACGTGGTGGCCGCGCGCCGCTCGACCCAGCCGGTCGGGCGCACGGTGCACTACGTGGTGACGCGCAGCGGACCGGTTCCCGTCGAGCCCGACGGCGAGCTGCCCGCCGACCTCGATCGTGCGCACTACGTCGAGAAGGCGATCAAGCCGATCGCCGAGTCGATCCTGGTTCAGCTCGGCCTGCGCTTCGACGAAGTCACGGACGCGCCGCGCCAGCTCACTCTCTTGTGAGCCGCCGCACGTCCGTCACCGACACGCCGTCGGTCGTCTCGACCTTGGCGACGACGTCGTGCTGGCCGGATCCGAGCGCGACCTCGAGCGTTCCCTGGCGCGCGCCGACGAACTCGCTGTAGGACTTCTTCTGGCCATCGACGCCGATCCAGCCGTCGCGCAGGCCCACGTCGCTGCGCGCCGTCAGGATCACCTGCTCGGTCTGCTCGCCGATCACGACCTCGGGCGGGCGGAAGGTCGTGCGCGTCTGCGGGATGGGAACCTCGATCCGGCGCTGCGCCCACGGTCCGAGCTGCGCCACGATCACCGTCTTCGGGTTCGCCGAGAGCGGGAGGAGCATCTCCTGGTGCGCGCCGGGCTCGAGGGTCTCGAACGAGCGCGTCGCGCCGGGCACGGCGACGGTCAGGCTTCGCGCGGTGTGCGCGCTCTTGTTCGTGAGCACGAGCCGAGCGTCGTCGGCGGAGACGCGCTCGAGCTCGATCTCGAGCTGCGGGGGCGCGGACGTGACGTCGACCACCGCGCGGTGTTTGGCGAGCGGGCGATCACCGGAGGCGACCAGCACGTCGATCGGGTGGTGCTCGACCGAGATTCCGTCCGGCGGCACGAGCTCGAAGTCGGTCGCAAAGGTTCCACCCGCCGCGAGCGAGCCGACGCCCGCCACCTTGTTGTCCAGGTACTCGGCCGGCGCGTCGAGCGCGATCCACACGTCGGGAAGCGCGAAGTCGTTCGGATTGGTGACGCTCACGCGCATCTTGCCGGTCTCTCCCGAGACCAGCGTCGACGCCTGCACCGCGATCTGCAGCGGCAGCGGAAGCGGCGTGTCGGTCGGGCCGCGCTGCGCCGACCACGGCACGCCGAGCGTCGCGAGGTGCTTGGCGATGTCCGCGTAGGCGCGCTGGCGCACGCCCGCGAGCGCCTGTGTCTTGGGCTCGCGCAGGATCGCGGCGCCCACTTCGACCGGGAACGCGTCGTCCTCGCCCGCGCCGCGTACGTACGGGATCGCGCCGGCGGGCACGTTCGCGAGCGCGCCGAGCCGCGCCTCGGGCACCGGGTAGAGCGGCACGTCGGGGACGATGCCCTTCGCGTTGATCGCACGGTCGTCCGAGAGCAGGTACTCCGCGACCGTCATCTTGAGCAGGTTCTGCTCCTTCATCGGCAGCACCTGTTGGACCAGGCCCTTGCCGAAGGTCGTCTGGCCGATCAGCGAGACGTTGCCGAGCGGCTGCAGCGCGCCCGAGATGATCTCGGCGGCGGAGGCGGTCTGCGCATCGACCAGGATCGCGAGCGGCATGTCGAACTGGACCTCGGGGTCGGCCGCGTACTGGCTGCGGAGATCGGGGGGGAGCCCGTCGCGCGTCACGGTGCGCACGATCATCTGCGAGTCGAGAAACTGGTCGGCGAGCTGGGCGGCCGAGACCATGCTGCCGCCCGTGTTGCCGCGCATGTCCAGGACCAGCCCGTCGACGGGGCCGAGCTCGCTGACGCGGTCGTGGAACTCCTGAGCGGTCTCCCGGCTGACCTGATCCACCTGCGCGTAGCCGATCCTCCGGGGGCCCTCGAGCGGTCGGGTGGTCACGCTGGGCACCATCACCTCGCCGCGGGTGATGGTCAGGTCGAGGCGCTGCTTGTCGCCGCTGCCGTCCTTCCCGCTGCTGCGCTGGATGCCCAGGGCGACGGGCGTGCCCGAGGCCCCGCGGATCCGGCCGACCGCCTCCTCGACCGAGAGCGGTCGGGTCGGGTCGCCGTCGATGAACAGGATCGCGTCGCCGTCCTTGAGCCCGCCTCGGTCCGCGGGGCTGTCGGGAAACACGCGAATCGCGATCAGGTCGCCGTCGCGGCGACCGATGCGCGCGCCCACGCCCGAGAGCTTCCCCTCGAAGCGGATCTTGAAGTCCTCGCTCCCGCGGCCGGAGAAGACCGTCGTGTAGCGGTCGAGGGCGCCGAGCGCTCCGCGCAGCGCGATGTGCTCGAGGTCGTCCTCGGGGTCGATCGGGTCGGGCAGGTGGTCCTGGGTGAAGCGGATCGCGCGCGCCAGAGTGTCGCGGTACGCCGCAGGGTCGAAGGTCGGGTCGAGCGGGACGACCACGGACGCGCCGTTCACGGTGAGCACGCCCTCGGGCGTGTTCGGGTCGCCCTCGAAGACCACGGAGTCGAAGGTCTGCTCCAGGCTGTCGAGCGCGCCGATCAGCATGCGCTGGTCGAGGCGGTCGGGCCAGAGGTAGTAGGTGCCGGTCTGGGTGAAGGCCTCCCCGGTCACGACGAGCGGCGCCTGATCCGTCGGAAGCGACCCCGCCGTTGCGCAGCCGACGGTCGACAGGACCGCGGCCAGGGTCAGGAATCGCGCGGCACGGAGGGACGTTTCGAGCCTTGGGGTCGCCATCGGGCGGCGAGTCTAGCGCGGGCATCTCGCCGCGCGAAAAGGAGCCGCTATCATGCGCGCGGGCGCGTAGCTCAGTTGGTAGAGCAAGGGACTCTTAATCCCTCGGTCGGCGGTTCGAGCCCGCCCGCGCTCAGTGGTCCACTCGAGGAGCCTTCGACCCTTCCGGCCGATACGGCAAAGATGGGCGAAGTCGTTCGCGTGGTCGGACTCGCGCTGCGCATCGCATTGCTGGTCGTGCTCGGCGCGTCGAGCGCGCGCGCCAGCGATGGGCATGCGCGCCGCTCCTTCTACGTCGACATGCGCGACGGCGTTCCGATCGCGGTCGATCTGTACCTGCCCGCGGGCGCGGGCGACGGCGCGCGCGCGCCCGCGATCCTGCGCATGACGCGCTACTGGCGCGCGGCGAACTTCCGCCTGCTCGTGAAGCCGATCCTCGACGAGCCGCCCGAGCTGACGCGGCGTTTCCTCGCTTCCGGCTACGCCTGGCTCGACGTCGACGTGCGCGGCTCGGGCGCGTCGGGCGGCGTGCAGCGCTCGCTCTGGTCCGACGACGAGGTGCGCGACGGCGCGGAGCTCGTCGATTGGATCGTGCGCCAGCCGTGGTCGAACGGTCGCGTCGGGGCGCTCGGCGATTCCTACGACGGCACGGCGGCCGAGCTCCTGCTCGCGAACCGCCACCCGGCGGTGCGCGCGGTGGCGCCGCGCTTCGCGCTCTTCGACGGCTACACCGACATCGGTTACCCGGGCGGCGTGCACCTGACCTGGTTCACCGAGACCTGGGGACGCTTCAACGACGCGATCGATCGCGGCGCGATCTTCCGCGCGTTTCCGTGGTGGGTGCCGATCTTCATCTCGGGTCCGCGGCCGGTCGACGGACCGGACGGCGCGCGCGGGGTCGACGCCGCCCAGCGCGCGCATCGCGCGAACTTCGACGTCCATGCCGAGGCGCTGGCCACGCCGTTCCGCGACGACCTCGCGCCGTCGCTCGGGCTGCGCACCGAGGACTGGAGCCCGCACGGGCGCCGGCGCGCTTCGATCGAGGCCTCTGGAGCGGCGGTCTACAGCTACAGCGGCTGGCTCGACGGCGGCTACGCGCACGCGGCGATCAAGCGCTTCAATACG
>CAZMKX010000382.1:0-4386 GCA_964566375.1 uncultured Myxococcales bacterium | reverse complement strand
ACCGCGGCACGATCGAGGACATCTACGAGCCGTTCCTGATCCAGGAGGGCTACCTCGACCGGACGCCGCGCGGCCGCGTGGCGACGGCGCGCGCGTACCAACACTTCGGGGTGACACCCGCGCGCGACGCCCGGCAGGAGAAGCTCCTCTGAGCCTTCCGCCGCTGGGCGAGATCGCGATCCTGGTCGCGGGCGGTGTCGCGGGCGGTCTGATCAACACGCTGGCGGGCGGCGGCTCGTTCGTGATCGTGCCGCTCCTGGTCATGCTCGGCCTGCCGGCGACGGTCGCGAACGCCACGAGCCGGGTGGGGGTCTTCGCGCAGTCGCTCTCGGCGGTGGCGGGCTTCCGGCAGGAGGGCTTTCGCGAGCTCGGCGTCGCGCTGCGCATCCTGCCGACGATGCTCGTGGCGTCGTTCCTCGGCGCGAAGTTCGCCTCGAGCCTCGACGACGCGATCTTCGCGCGCGCGTTCGGCGCGATCATGCTGGCTGCGCTCCCGGTGATCTTGTGGAATCCGCGGCCGCGCCCGGCCGATGCGGCCGGCCGGCCCTCCCTTCCGCAGTGGCTCCAGCACGCGATCTACTTCGCGATCGGGCTCTACAGCGGAGCGATCCAGGCGGGCGTGGGCATTCCGCTGACGCTCGCGCTCGTCGCCGTCGGCCGTCTCGACCTGGTGCGCGCGAGCGCGGCCAAGGTCGCGATCAACACCGCCACCACCGCCGTCGCGCTCGCGCAGTTCATCTGGGCGGGAAAGGTCGCTTGGGGCATGGGGCTCACCCTGGCGGTCGGGATGGCGCTTGGCGGGTATGTCGGCTCCCGGGTCGGCGCCCGGGTCGGAGAGCGCCTGCTGCGCCCCGCGCTCACGATCGTCGTCGTGGCGCTGGGTATCCACATGCTCTGGACCGGCGGCGGCGGCTGAAGGCTCAACGTCGCGCAAGCATCGGTCGATCTTCTACGCGTGCGCACGGGTCTGCGAGCTGTGGCCTTCCTGTTGGCGATCCCCCTGCTTCTCGGCGGGTTGGGCGGCCTGTGGCTCGCGCGGGGCGGTGAGAAGTCGGCGGTCGAGCTGCGCGCGCGCGTGAAGATCGAGGCGGGCGCGCGCGGAGCGGACGCGCAGGGCGGTGCGCTGACCTCGGCGCTGGACGGTATGCAGGCGCTCCGCGCCCCGGTGTTGCACTTCGGACTGCTCGGGGCCGCGATCGTGCTGGTGATCGTCGGGCTCGTTCCCGCGGGCCGGCGCAGAGGGCGCGTGAAGGCACCGCGAAAATCGGGCTCGGCCGGCAAGTCCGAAGCGACCGCGAGCGCGAAGAAGGCGGCCGCGCTCGAGGCCGCCCACGAAGCGGATCTCGTCACGCCGTCGGGCAAGGAGTACAAGAAGCACCTGAAGCAGGCCGCCCAGATCGAGGGCGAGAGCGGTGCGCAGGCCGCGGGCGAGTACCTGCTCGGCCACAACATGAAGGAAGAGGCCGTCGACATCTTCGTGCGCGCGGAGCTCTTCGGCCGCGCCGCCGAGGTTCGCCACGACCAGAACCGCTTCGACGAGGCCGCCGACCTGTACAAGAAGCTCGGCAAGGAAGAGCAGGCCGGCCGGATCTACGCGCAGATCGGGCGCCACGACGACGCAGCGAAGTGTTACCTCGCGGCGGGAAAGTTCTCCGTCGCCGGCGAGATGTTCGAGCGCGCGGAGAACTACCGCGAGGCCGGCAAGTGCTACCAGAAGATCGGCTTCCACCGTCACGCCGCGCAGGCGTTCCTGAAGGGCGGCGCGGACGCGCAAGCTGCGGAGAGCCTGCTCTCGGCCTTCAACGAGGAAGGCGGGGTCGCGGGTGCGAAGAGCGATCAGAAGGCCAAGGAGATGCGCGGCATCGCCAAGAAGGCTGCCGAGATCCTGGCCAAGCTCGAGCGCTTCGAAGAGGCCGAGTCGATGCTCGTGCGCTCGGAGCAATGGGGACCGGCCGCGAAGATCGCGTTCCAGACGGGCAACTACAAACGCGCGTCGGAGCTCTTTCTGCGCGTCGGACGCGGCGACCTGGCGGCGAAGTCGCTCGAGCGACTCGGCGACGAGATCGGTGCCGCGCGCGCGCTCGGCGAATACCTGCGCGACAAGGGCCAGGACGCCGAGGCCGTCGAGCACCTGAAGAAAGCGGGCGAGCACGGCGCCGCGGGCGATCTCTACCGCAAGCTCGCGCGCTTCGCCGAGGCGGGCGTGTGCTACCGGGCGGCCGACGACTTCCCGGCGGCCGCCGAGGCGTTCCGCGCCGCGGGCGAGCTCGAGCCCGCAGCGGATGCGTATGCGCACTGCGGGAAGTTCGCGGAGGCCGCCGAGTGCTACGCGACTGCGGGCAAGCCCGAGCAACAGGCCGAGATGCTCGAGAAGGCGGGCAGCGTCTTTCCCGCCGGCAAGCTCTACGCCGAGGCCGGGAAGATCGACGCCGCCATCCGCCTGCTGCAGCAGATCGCGAGCGACGCGCCGAACTACCCCGAAGCCTGCTCGATCCTGGGACGGATGTTCCAGGAGAAGGGCATGCACAGCCTGTCGGTGAAGAAGTTCGAGGAGGCCACCGGCTCGCAGACGATCTCGCGTGGCAGCGTCGAGGCGTTCTACGAGCTCGCGCGCGCGCACGAGCGCCAGGGCGACGTTCCCGGCGCGATCGAGGTGTATGAGCGCATCCTCTCGTTCGACTACCACTACAAGGACGCGGCCGCGAGCCTCGAGCGCTGCAAGGCGTCGCTCGCGAAGCAGTCCACGTCGTCGGGCGAGTCGCACCCGCCGCTGACGACGCCGACCGGAATTCCGACGACGCAACGGCGCTACGAGATCGTGCGCGAGCTCGGCCGCGGTGGAATGGGCGTGGTCTACCTGGCGCGGGACTCGGTGCTCGAACGCGAGGTCGCCTACAAGGTCCTGCCCGAGGGGCTGCGCGGGAACCCCAACGCCCTCAAGAACTTCCTGCGCGAGGCCAAGGCCGCCGCTCAGCTCAATCACCCGAACATCGTGACCGTCTACGACGCGGGCGAGTCCGAGCACGGCTTCTACATGGCCATGGAGCTCGTCGAGGGCACGACGCTCAAGGAGATCCTGCGCCAGCGCGGAGCGATCTCGGCGAATGCGGTGATCTACATCTTGCGCCAGATGGCGTCCGCGCTCTCGTACGCTCACGGCCGCAAGGTCGTCCACCGCGACATCAAGACGGCGAACACGATGTGGACCGCCGAGCGCCACGTGAAGATCATGGACTTCGGTCTGGCGAAGCTGATGGAAGAGGTTCGGAACGCGACCACGATGATCTCGGGCACGCCGTTCTACATGTCCCCCGAGCAGACGCTCGGACGCGACGTCGATCACCGCACGGACGTCTACTCGCTCGGCGTGACGATCTTCGAGCTCGCGACCGGCGAGCTGCCGTTCCAGAAGGGCAACGTCCCGTACCACCACGTCCACACGCCGCCGCCCGACCCCCGGCAGATCAAGGCCGACGTGCCGGCCGCCCTCGCAGCGGTGATCCTGCGCTGCCTGCAGAAGGCTCCCGCGGAACGGTTCCAGACCGCGAAGGAGATCCTGGACGAGATCGATCGCCTTCCAAAGGCGTGATCCCTCGGTCACGGCGTAATGCAAACGTCACTCTCATACGCCGGCAAATCCGAGTGAAGGCCGAGGAAGCCGCCTCGCGGATCTCGATTGTGCGCAAAATCACAAGTCGGATCGGTTAGTTCCACGAATGTCACGGAGTGGTGACATTTCTCCCGCAGCTGGCACGCAGGTTGCTACCTCGAATGACGTCCCGGTGGGGGGACCCTGTTCAGGGTGCATTCCGGTAAGTCCGAGGGGGGGAGTCTTGCTGAGAGGTGTGGAGCAAACGATCGCTGCCAGCGTGCAGTGTACGGGCATCGGCCTGCACAGCGGAAAGCCGGTCGACTTGAGCTTGCGTCCGGCGGCCCCGGGCACCGGAATTCTCTTCGTCCGAACCGATGGCCCGCTTCCGGTGCGCTTCCCCGCCCGAGCGGAATGGGTCACCGACACGACTCTCGCCACGACCCTCGGCAACGAGGACGCGCGCCTCTCGACGATCGAGCATCTGGTTTCGGCGTTGCGCGGCATGGGCATCGACAACTGCACGGTCGAGGTTGCCGGCCCGGAGCTGCCGATCATGGATGGCAGTGCCGCTTCCTTCGTCTACCTGATCCAGCAGGCCGGCATCCGCGCGCAGGCGCGAATGCGCCGCCGGATCGTGATCCGTCGCCCGATCGAAGTGCGCGACGGCAATCGCTGGGTTCGCGTGACGCCGTCGCGCGATTTCAAGGTCACCGTCGAGATCGACTACGCCCATCCCGCCATCGGTCGTCAGTCGATCGACGCCGCGGTGATCACCCCGGCGTACTTCGAGCGCG
>CAZMKX010000381.1:0-4387 GCA_964566375.1 uncultured Myxococcales bacterium | reverse complement strand
CGACGTACCCCGCGCCGGTGCTCAGGTTGTTTCGCTCGAGCGCCTCGATCAGGTCCTGGAAGGTGAGCCCATACGCGACCAACCGCCGGGGATCAGGCTGTACGTGGTATTGCTTCACGTAGCCGCCGATCGCGTCGACGCCGGCGACTCCGGCGACGGTCTTCAGCTGGGGCCGGATCAGCCAGTCCTGGAGGGTTCTCAAGTAGGCGACCTGCTCGAACTCGCTCCGGAGAACCTGTCCTTCGGGCGTCAGGTACGACCCGTCGGGCTGCCACCCGGGCACGCCCGCGCTGCGCTGAGCGCCCTCCCCTCTCGGATGCTCGTACTCGACGGTCCACATGTAGATCTCGCCGAGCCCCGTCGTGATCGGGCCGAGCATGGGGTCGGCCGTCGCGGGCAAGCTCTCGCGCGCCTCGCCCAGGCGCTCAAGGACCTGCTGGCGCGCGAAGTAGATGTCGACGTCATCGCGGAAGACCGCAGTGACCTGCGAGAACCCGTTTCGCGAGAGCGAGCGCGTGTAGGAGAGACCGGGAATCCCGGCGAGCGCCGTCTCGATCACGAAGGTCACCTGCTTCTCGACCTCGGACGGTGACAGCGACGGATCGAGCGTGTTGATGACGACCTGTCGATTCGTGATGTCGGGGATCGCATCGATCGGAAGGCGCAGCAGGGAGTTCAGCCCGACCGCCGCGAGCGCGATCGTGGCGAGGACGACGAAGCCACGATGCGCGACGGAGAAGCGGAGGATTCGGTCGAGCACGGCCGCCTACTCCTCTTCCTCGGCCTCGCCCTTCTCGAGCTCGGCCTTCAGAAGGAACGTCCCGGCGTCCGCGTAGCGAGCTCCCGCTTCGAGCCCCGAAGCGATCTCGACTACGGTGCGCCCAGTGCGACCCACACTCACAGGGCGCGGCTCGATCTGATCGCCAGTCGCCGTGAAGACGACGCTGCGCCCAGCGACGCTCTGGAGAGCGGCACGCGGAACCGCAACGCCCACCCCGACCGGGTCGACTACGTATCCCGAGACGAACGCGCCGGGGCGCCAGAGGCCTCCAGGATTCGCGAGAACCACGCGGGCCGTCGCGGTCCTCGTCGTCGGATCGACCACGGGAGTGATGTACGAGATCGTGCCTTCGATCGCGGACGCATCCGAGGAGTCGTGGATCCGGACGCGCTGGCCGACGCGCACGACGGAGAGATCGGACTGGAACACCGTGAAGGTCGCCCAGACGGTCGACAGGTCCGCCACGACGAACGCCGTCGTCTCGCGCCCGATCGCCTCGCCGGGCGTCGCGGTCTTCTCGATCACGGTTCCGGCGAACGCGCTCTTCAGCTCGAAGGGCGCAAGAGTCTCGCTCTCGACGACGGCCAGCACCTCGCCGGCGCGGACGTTGTCTCCGACAGTCTTCCGCACCTCGCGGACGATCCCCGAGAAGCGCGGCGCGATGTGTGCCACGCGATCCGCGTTCGGCTGGATCTCGCCCGGTAGCTCGATCCCTTGATCGACCTCGCCGGGGCCGGCGACGGCAAACCGCACACCGAACGGCGCGAGCTCTTCCGGCGAGCGGCGAATCGCATGGACTTCTTCGCCACTCTCCTCTTCTTCCTCGTCGCTCTGCGCGTGCTTCGGATCGCCGCAACCGAAGCTCAGCGAGATGAAGAGAGTGATCAGCACGGCGAGCGCGCGCCGCGGGTCGAGGGGTACGAGGCCCGATCTCATGGCTTGGCTCCGGGGTCGAGCGTCGGCCGCGTGGCGCCACCGGCCAAACGCTCCACGTCGGCGAGAGCGCGCTGGTAGTCCGCCAGGCTCTCGACGTACTGGTCGCGCAGATCGAAGAGGGTCCGCTGCGCGTCGAGGACGTCGACGTAGCGGAGCGCGCCCTGCGCGTAGGCGGCCCCTGCGGCCTCGTACGCTTCCCCCGCATCGGGCAGGATCGTGTCGCGTAGCGAGAGCGCATGTTCGTAGGCGGCACGGAGCGCCTCGTAGTCCCGCGCGAGCGCCGACCGAATCGCAACGTCGGCCGACGCCCGCTCGAAGCGAGTCTTCGCGAGGCGTTGCGTTGCCTCGCCGATCTCGCCCTGGCGCCGGTCGAAGAGCGGCAACGGAACCGAGAGCTCGACGACGGCGGCGGCCGAGTCGTCTTCGTTGTAATAGCGCGGCCCCGCGCCGACGCGGACGTCGGGGATTCGCCCGGCCCGAGCCAAAGAGATCTGCGCCTCTCTCGCCTGGATCTCCGTCGCCCAGCGTGCGAGGTCGGGATTCGTAGCCACGCCCTGGAGGAGGGCCTCGAGGGACAACGGCACCTCGAGCTGCTCGAGGTCTCCCCGCACCGCCGAGAAGGTCACCTCGCTGCTTCCCCAGCTCGCCGCGAGCGCGTGATACGACGAGCGGAGCTCGCGCTCGAGAAGTCGCTCGCGCGCCTTCGCCTCCGCCACCACCACGCGAGCGCGCAAGCGTTCGACCGGTGACGAGGCACCGGCGCCGACGCTCGCGTCGACGGCTCTCAGCGACTCGCTCGCGATGCCGACGAGATCGCGGGCGAGCGCGAGGCGCTGCTGCGATGAGAGCGCGCCGATGAATGCTCTCGTCGTCTCGGTGAGGACCGTCGCTCGCTTCGCCTCGAAGTCCCAGCCCGCGAGGTCGCGCTCCAGGAGCGCCGCGGCGCGCCGTTTCGCGCGTTTGCCACCGAGCTCGAGCAGCTGCGAGAGACGGAGGGTCGTCTGCGCGCCCTGGAACCCATCGCGCGCCCCGGAGCCCGCGAAGTCCTCGACCTCGGCGTCCAGCTCCGGATTCGGAAGCAACCCGGCTTGGAGCGCCCTCGCCTCTCGCGCCTGGGTCTCGGCCGAGAAGACCGAGAGCTCGGGATTTCCGACCAACGAAGCCGCGAGCGCATCGCGGAGCAGAATCTCACCCCGCGGCGGCTCGAAGCCGGCGGGCGGCGCACCGCCCTCATCGTCGCCTGCAGCATCAGCCCATGACGGCGCCAGAGAGAGCGTCGCGGACATCGCGAGCGCGAGGAGCCGTGGTCCGCGGGAGGACGTGGTGGACTTCATCGGGTGATCGAGCGCCTATTAGGGCGGAGCCTTCGCTCTCGCCGAGTTCTCGTCGTGATGCACCGAGCCGTTGGGCCGGCTCGATCCAGTCTGGACTCGACGAACTGGCGCTCAGACCTGGAGGACGACGCTCCGGCGGAGCCTCGAGTGAAGCCGCTTCTCCGCGAAGCCCGAATCCCACTCTGCGATGCCCACGGAGGATCGAGAGGAACTCGGCGGCTCCGTGGGAACTGCCTGGACCTGAGAGGTCTTGGGGTCGCACACTCGGTCCGGCGTGATCTCGCACGCCGAACCCTGAATCAAGATGTCAGTGCACGAATCGCTCGCCAAGGCGCAGGCGAGACCCTCCGCCGCCTGCACGAGCCCTTCGCTACAACGCGCGGCCGTGAGCGCGTTCTCGACTACAGCCGTGCCGTCCGGCATGACGCACAAGACCGTGCCGCCGAACGCCGCTGCGCCGCCCGTCGCGAGCTGCAACGCGAGAACGAGGCCGAGAAGTGCGGCTTTCGGAGAGGATCGAATCACTGGAGTTCGCGGGACCCCCGCGGTTTGCGATCGCACATCTATCTAGCTAATCAGATGTTCGAATCAAGGGGCGCTTCCGGAAGTTGGCCAAGAGAACCATCTCACTCGATGCCTGCTCCATCCAGGTGGTGAATGCGCAGCGCGTTCGAGCGACGCGGCGAGGGCTGACCCCGCAGCCCGAGCTCGGACGGCTGACGGAGGTGTTCCGCCTTCTCGCCGACCCGACGCGAGCGCGGATCCTCGAGGCGCTGCTGATCGCGGAGGAGCTCTGCGTGTGCGATCTGGCCGCATCCGTGGGGCTTCCCGAGACGACGATCTCGCAGGCCCTGCGCCTCCTCCGAGCGGCCAGCGTGGTTCGCGCACGCCGCGATGGGCGAATGGTGTTTTACAGCCTCCCGAGCTCGGCGGCGCGAAGCCTCCTCGAGCACGCCAGGGGAAGCCTCGCGGCCGCGTCGGCCACGGCTCCTGAGCGACGCTCCCGCCATGGCTAGCGACGGGACCGACGATGCCAGACCCGAAGGAACGGGCGCCGAGCTCACCGAGGAGGTGGTCGAGGAATACGGGAAGCTCCTCCGCTTCACGCTCTCGGGATACCTCGGCGGCCTCGCGCTCGCGGCGGTGCTCGACGCCGGCGGGCACTCGCGGAGCGCGCTCGGCCAGTGGGCCGTGCGGACGCTCTCGGGCGAGGGCGAGAGTCTGTTCGAGGGGATCTTCGCCCTCCGCCAGAGGCTTCGACGCTCCGCAGCCTCGATGGCGGAGGCGTACGGCTGGGGAAAGTTCCTTGGAATGACCGCACCGTGGATCATCGACG
>CAZMKX010000380.1:0-4395 GCA_964566375.1 uncultured Myxococcales bacterium | reverse complement strand
AGGTAGCGGAGAAGCTCGTCGATCTGGGCCAACGCGTTCTCCTCGTCCTATTTCCCGCCCGGGATCATCTTCGGATCCTCGGCGTGAACGAGCGCGACGTCGCGCTTCACGGTTCCCGACTTCACGAGCTGAGCGAGCGCACCGTCGAGCAGGTTCATGCCCTGCGAGGTGCCCGTCTGCATGATCGAGCGGATCTGCACCGTCTCGTTCTTGCGGATCAGGTTTCCGACGGCGCGGTTCACCACCAGCACCTCGACGGCGGGAACCATCCCGCGCGCGTCGGCGCGCGGCAGCAGCCGCTGCGAGATGACGGCGCGCAGCGACTCGGAGAGCATCGCGCGAACCTGGTCCTGCTGCTCCGGGGGGAACGAGCCGATCATGCGGTTCACGGTGCGGATCGCGTTGTCGGTGTGAAGCGTCGCGAGCACGAAGTGGCCGGTCTCGGCCGCGGTCATCGCGAGCGAGATCGTCTCGCGGTCGCGCAGCTCTCCGATCACGATCACGTCCGGGTCCTCGCGCAGCGCCGCTCGCAGAGCGCGCGCGAACGACTCGGTGTGACGCTTCACGTGGCGCTGGTTGACGATGCAGCGCTTCGACGCGTGCAGGTACTCGATCGGGTCCTCGACCGTGAGGATGTGCTCGGCGCGCTCTTCGTTGATCAGGTTCACGAGCGCCGCCATCGTCGAGGACTTGCCGCACGCCGACGGCCCGGTGATCAGCACCATGCCCTGGTGGAAGTTCGTGAACTTCGCGAGCGTCGACGGCAGCCCGAGATCGTCGAGCGTCGGCGGCTGCAGCGAGATGCGCCGCAGCGTCGCGTCGAGCCCGCGCAGCTGCCGGTAGATGTTCACGCGGAAGCGCGCGAGACCCTTCACCGTGTAGCAGAGGTCGATCTCGCCGTGCTTCTCGAAGAGCTCGCGCTCGTCCGGCTGCAGGATGGGCAGGATCAGCTTCGCCGCGTCGGCCTCGGTGATCTTGGTGTCGGGGACCTCGAGCAGCTCGCCGCGCACGCGCAGCCGCAGGCCGGCGCCGCTGTGCAGGTGGACGTCGCTCGCGCCGCGGCCGGAGGCCTCGAGCAGCAGCGCGTCGATTCCACGGTCGAGCGCGATCCGTCCCTGACCCGAGGCCGCGGCGGACGGCTTCGCGCTCGGCGCAGGCGCGGGCGATTTCACGGCAGCGCTCGCGGGCACCGGCTTCACCGCCACGCGCGCGAGTGCTTGCGCCGCAGGCGCGTCGGTCTCGGTGCCGAGCTCGCGCACGGCCGCAGCCGGCTGCGCGGCGACCGGTGCGGGGGCGGCGGGTGCCGCCGATGCGGCGCCCTGTTTCTGAGCCGCGCGCTCGAGCACGCTCTTCTGCATCTCGAGCGCCTTGCGCAGGGTCACCGGCGTCAGGAATCCGAGCGCGACGAGGACGTCGCCCAGGTTCCGGGTCGACCCCGGCCGGCCCTGCTCGCGCGTCGCCTGCGCGAGCTGCTCGATCGTGATCAGCTTCGCCGCAACCGCCACGCGGCCCAGCAGGGAGTCCGCCGCCTCGGAATTCAGGGTCGTCGCCATGGGATTCCGCGCTATCGGCACCTGCCTGCGCAGGAATGAGCGGGGGCGGAAAGCGGTCCCGCCCGGTCGCGAGCGGAAGCGGACAGGCAACTCCGGGCGATCGAGCCGCGAAGAGGCTCGGATCGCTTCGGGAAAGGCGCTCGCGCGGCGCTGCAATGCGGCCGGGAACGCGAGAAAAATCGAGACCTTGGCGACACCTGTCGTTGTATCCGCCCACTTCTTTCGTGTAGGCTCGCAGCGCTGTTTCGGAGGGAAAGACCGCGATGCTCGACCGGATGCTGAATGCTGTTTCGCGACGTGCGCTCGGTGCGCTCGCCTTCACCACGTTCCTCGCAACCGCGTCGCAGGGTCTCGCGATGGCGCTTCCGCCGGGCCTCGAGGACAACTGCACCCTGACCGACTGTCTGGTCCGCTACTGGAGCGAGGAAGACGGCGGCAACGGCCACTACTACGGCTTCGTACCGCTGCTGTCCTCGACCACCTGGTCGTCGGCGAGCGCGACCGCGACGGGCTCCACCATCGGCGTCGGCAGCGTCGGCTACCTCGTCACGATCACCTCGTCCGCGGAGCAGTCCTTCGTCCAGCAGGGCGTCCTGCCCGTGGGTGGCGTCAACAAGAACCAGGTCTGGATCGGCGGAAACCAGTCGGAGTCGACCAATCCCAGCGAGGGCTGGCGCTGGGTGACGCCATCGGTGGTCACGCCCGAGGCCTGGAACTACACGAACTGGGCGCCGAACGAGCCGAACGACGACGGCGGACTGAGCGACGAGCGGTATCTGGCGATGTGGGTCCACTATTACATGGGCGGTCTCGACCGGCGCGGTACCTGGAACGACGAGGATCTCACCGCCAACACGACCGCCCCGATCATCGGCATGATCATCGAGTGGGAGGCGCCGGACGGTGTTCCCGAGCCCGGCACGGCGGCCCTTCTCGCGCTCGGCGCGGGGCTCGTCGCGCTGCGGCGGCGAGCGCACGCCTGAGGGCACGACCCGGAACACGACGGTAGACTCCGACCGAGGAGCTGCGATGGCAGAAGCCCCGGTCGACCGGACCGTTCCCGCGAACGGGCTCTCGCTTCACTACCTGGACTGGGGTGGGTCGGCCGAGACGCGCGCGATCGCGCTGCACGGCTTCGCGCTCAACTGCCATTCCTGGGACGAGGTCGCCCCGCGGCTCCGCCCGAGGCTGCGGGTGCTCGCGTTCGATCAGCGCGGCCACGGCCTGTCCGATCGCGCGGCGCGGGTCGAAGACTACACGCGCGAGAACATGGTCGCCGACGTCGAACGCGCGGTCGACGCGCTCGGGCTCGTGCGGCCGGTGGTGATCGGGCACAGCATGGGCGGAATGAACGCGATGACGTTCGCCGCGCGAAACCCGGCGCGGGTTCGCGCGCTCGTGCTCGTCGACGTCGGCCCTGAAGTCAGCGTCGATGGCGCGCGCGAGGTGAGCACGTTCGTCGCGGGCCCCTACGCGCTCGACACGCTCGACGACTGGGTCGAGCACACGCACCGCTACTACCCGTGGCGATCCAAGGAGCGCATTCGCGCGCGGCTCGAGGTCTCGCTCAGCCCGACGCCGGACGGCAAGCTCGCCAAGCAGTACGACGAGCGCTTCCGGCACGGGTTCGGCGGCGTCGCCGACGCGCGCGACGCCCTCGCGGACGTCGCACGGAGCCTGCGCGTTCCGACGCTGCTCGTGCACGGCGAGGCCAGCCCCGTACTCACGCGCGAGATGGCGGAGCGCTTCGCCAAGTCGGTTCCCTGCGTCGAGCTGGTCAGCATTCCCGGTGCCGGTCACTCGGTGGCCGGCGACAAGCCCGAGGAGTTCCTGAAGGCCGTCGAGACGTTTCTCGACGCGGTACTGTGACCGCATGGAGAGGAGTCCATCAATGCCTTCGCGCACTGCTCCGATCGCGATGATCGCTGCGGTCCTGCTGCTGCTCGCCTCCGGTGCGCGCGCGCAGGGCGGCCCAGCGGATCTGACCGGAACCTGGGAAGGCAAGGTCAGCTGCAAGTTCAACATCGCCAGCAACGGCGAGACGGGCAGCTTCAAGACGGACGTCGAGCTGCGGATCCGGCAGGTCACGGCGGGCGCGAACGGAACCCAGCTCGCCGTCGTCTTCGAGGACCCCAACACTGAGGTCGCCTACAGCGGCCGCACGATCGACACCGGCTCGGGCAAGGGGCAGCTGACCTTCGTGCGCTGCGGATCCGAGGACAGCGCGTGGACGACGCCCACCGAGATCTGGAAGGCGAAGTGGAGCGTGAAGGCGGAGAACGGCAAGGGCTCGATCTCGGGAACGGCCGTCTTCAACGAGGCGAACGGCGGCGCGGGCCAGGGAACGCTCAGCACCTGCAAGGGCAGCTGGAAGCGCATCGACACGGCTGCGCCGACCGCGCCCGGCTGCGGGGGATAGGTCGATGAAGCTGCGATGCCTTCTCGTGGTCGGGGTCGCGCTGGGGATCGGTCTCGGCACCGCGTCGGTGCGAGCGGGCGGACCGGCCGTCTCGAATCTGACGGGAACCTACTCCGGCTCGTTCACCTGCAAGCAGACGCACGCCGACGGCGAGGCTGACACGTTCAAGACGGTGAACAGCGTGCTGCGAATCGCTCAAGTGGCCACCTACGCCAACGGCGCGTTCCTCGACGTGACGATCGACGGCGTGCCCTACAGCGCGCGCTCGATCGACGTGGGCGGGGCGAACTCCGGCAAGGGCGTCGGCGCGTTCGTGTTCTGCGGCGGAAACGACGACGCGTACGCGGGCGAGACCGAGGTCGAGAAGTTCACGTTCAAGGTGAACGCCGAGAAGGGCACCGGCACGATCAAGAAGAACGGGCT
>CAZMKX010000379.1:0-4407 GCA_964566375.1 uncultured Myxococcales bacterium | reverse complement strand
GTCGTGGTCGGCAAGATCGGCGACGACCTGCGCATGGACTACACCGCGCAGGGTCACACCGTCGGGCTCGCGCAGCGCGTCGAGTCGCTGGCCGAGGCGGACACCTGCTTCCTCTCGCAGGCGACCGCGGAGCTCGCGGCGGGCTACTTCGCGCTCGAGGACCTGGGCGATTTCCGCGTGAAGGGCGCCGCCGAGCCGATTCGCGTGTTCCGGCTCGCGGGGCTGGGAACGGCGCGGAACCGCTTCGACGTGTCGCGCTCGCGGGGGCTCTCGCGCTTCGTCGGGCGCGCGCACGATCTGCGAACGCTCGAAGGTGCGTTCGCTGCCGCGCGCGCCGGAAACGGCGCGGTCGTCGGCGTGGTGGCGCAGGCCGGCACGGGCAAGAGCCGGCTCTGCTACGAGTTCCTGGAGTCGTGCCGCGCGGCGGGGTTCACCGTCTACGAGGGCCGCGCCGTCGCGCACGGCAAGAGCATCCCGCTGATCCCGATCCTGGAGATCTTCCGCAGCTATTTCGCGATCGGCGAGCGCGACGACGACCGCACGGCACGAGAGAAGATCGCGGGCCGGCTGCTTCTCTTCGACGAGGGCTTCCGCGACGTCCTGCCGGTCCTCTTCGATTTCCTCGGCGTCGCGGATCCTGCACAGCCGGCGCCGCGCATGGAGGCGGAGGCGCGCCAGCGCCAGCTGCAAGGTTTGGCGCGCCGGCTCTTCCAGCAGACGACGGCCGAGCAACCGGGGCTGACGCTGATCGAAGACCTGCATTGGCTCGACGGCGCGAGCGAGGCGTGGGTGCGCGACTGGGTGGACGTCGTCTCCGGCACGCACAGCCTCATTCTCGTGAACTACCGGCCGGAGTACCGCGCGGAGTGGATGGCGCGCTCGCACGTGCAGCAGATCGCGCTCGCGCCGCTCGGCCCCGAGGCGATCCGCGAGCTGGTCGGCGACCTGCTCGGCTCGGACGCGAGCACGGCCGTTCTCGCGGACGCGATCCATGCACGCAGCGGTGGCAATCCCTTCTTCGCAGAGGAGATCGTTCGCTCGCTGATCGACGCCGGGTCGCTCGCCGGCGAGCGCGGTCGCTACCGGCTCGTCACGCCGATCGAGAAGCTGCCGGTGCCGACCTCCGTGCAGACGCTCCTCGCGGCGCGCATCGATCGCTTGTCCGAACGCGAGAAGCGCGTGCTCCAGACCGCCGCGGTGATCGGCAAGGACTTCCGCGGGCCGATCCTCGAGCAGGTGATCGAGCTCGGGTCGAACGAGCTGGCCGAGAGCCTGGCGGCGCTGCGCAACGCCGAGTTCGTCTACGAAGGCTCGCTCTACCCGGTCGCGGAGTACTCCTTCAAGCACCCGCTGACCCAGGAAGTGGCGCTCGCGTCGTTGCTCGGCGAGCGGCGGCGCGCGGCACACGCCGCGGTCGCGCGCGAGATCGAGTCGCTCGACGCCGACCGGATCGACGAGCAAGCCGGGCTGCTGGCGCACCACCACACCGAGGCGGGCCACGCGCTCGAAGCCGCGCAGTGGCACGTGCGCGCCGCGACGTTCATCGGCAAGAGCGACTTCCAGGAAGCGAGCCGGCACTGGCAGCGCGCGCGGTCTCTCGTCGGCGAGCTCGAGCCGAACGTCGCCGTCGCGAAGCTCGGGGCGGCCGCGTGCCGAGCGCTCCTGGCGGTGGGCCTTCGCGTCGAAATCGGATCTGCGGAGGAGAGGCTTCGCATCTTCGAAGAGGGAGTGCGCTGGGCAGAGGTGGCGGGTGACTCGATCTCGGTGGCGCTCATGCACCAAGCCCAATCCGTGCAAGCGTTCGGCAGCTGGGATATCGACGCGGCGCTCGCTCATGCGAGCGCCTTCGAGCGCGTCGTGCGCGAGGCGCCGGACCCCGAGCTCCGCGCGATGGCGCTCTGGCCGTCGCTGTTTCCCTTCCAGTCTCGCGGAAACCTCGCCGAGGTGCGTGCGAGAGCCTCGGAGCAGCTGGCGCGGACGCAGGGCCATCCGGAATGGGGTCTGCGGGACTGGAATCTCAGCGTGCGCAGCGCGGCGCTGATTCATCTCGGAGGCGCCGAGCTTCTGGACGGCTCGCTCGTCCGCGCACGGGAGTATCTCGAGCAGGCGGGCGAAGTCGCGCGCAGCGTCGGCGACGTCGAGTACGACGTCACGTCACTCGGGGCCCTTGCCTCGCTTGCGTGTCGGGCTGGAGAGGCGGAGCTCGGGCGCCCGCTTGCGAGGCGAGCCGTCGAGATCGCCGAGCGCGGCATGCTCGCTTTTGGGGTCGCTGCCTACCTCGACCTCGCGGAAGTGCTCCTGAACGTCGGAGACGTCGAAGACGCGACGGCTGCGTTCGCGCGGAGCGATGAGCTCGGCCGGACGACCAGCAGCTACATGAGGAGCCTCTTGCGGCCGGCGATTCGAGCGCGCCTGCTCCTGGCTTCCGGTGAGCTCGCCGATGCGCGCGCACTGTCCGAACGCGAGCTCGATCGCTTCCTCGCGGCAGGAGCCCGAATCTACGCGGCGGAAGAGGCGCTCACGCTCGCGGAAGTCCTCCGCACGCAAGGCGATCCGCACGGTCTCGCCAGACGGGAGAGCGTCCTCGCGACCGCCGAGCGCCTGATCGCAGAGACGGGCGCGCGCAACCTCACGCCGCTCGTGCTGCTCGAGCGCGCCGCGTCGCTCTCGGGCGAAGCGGACGCAGCGGCGCGCCGCGCGCTGCTCGCGCGCGCGCTCGCCGAGTTCACGCGCATGGGCGCGAGCGGTCACGTCCGCCGCGTCGAGCGCATGCTCCAACTCTGACAACCCACGGGAGTCCCCATCATGGATCTGCGCAATCGAGTCTCGGTCATCACCGGCGCCGCGAGCGGAATCGGCGCCGCCTGCGCGCGCGCGTTCGCCGCCCGGGGCGCGAAGGTCGTGCTGGTCGACGTCAACGCCGACGGAGCGCGCAAGGTCGCAGCAGACATCGGCGGCCTCGCGATCGCGTGCAACGTCGCGAGCGAGGCGGAAGTCGGCGCGCTCGTGGCGGAGGCCGAGCGCAAGCTCGGACCGATCGACGTCTTCTTCAACAACGCGGGCGTCGCGACCGGCGGGGATCCGCTCTCGACGCCGATCGATGTCTGGAACGCGCAGTGGCAGATCAACCTGATGAGCCACGTCTACGCGATCCGCGCCGTGCTGCCGGGAATGCTGGAGCGCGGCTCGGGCTATCTGCTGCACACCGCCTCGATGGCGGGGATCCTGACGAGCCACGGAAACCTCACCTACGCGGTCACGAAGCACGCGGTCGTCGGGCTCGCCGAGTGGCTGTCGATCACGTACCACGACAAGGGCATCCGCGTGTCGCTGCTCGCGCCGCTCGGCGTGCGCACGCCGATGCTCGGCGACGTCGAGTCGCCGTTCGCGCGCAACGCCGCCGGGCCGATCAAGGAGCCGGAGCAGGTCGCGGAGATGGTCGTCGATGCGATCGGCGAAGAGCGCTTCCTGATCCTCACCGATCCGATCGCGCAGAAGTGGATGCACAACAAGGATGCCGACCTCGAGCGCTGGCTCGATGGAATGCGCCGCTTGCAGCGCACGATGGAAGGCGGCTTCTCGCGCTTGCCCGGGAAAGGGTCGAGTTGAAACGCTACGAGCCGACGCTCGAGTCCGTGCGGAGTCATCCGCTGCCCGATTGGTACCAGGACGCGAAGCTCGGGATCTTCGTGCACTGGGGCCTGTACTCCGTGCCGGGCTGGGCGGCCTCGCGGAAGGACCCGTTTCGGGTGATCGCCGAGGGCGGCTTCGACAAGTACTTCCGCGAGAATCCGTACGCCGAGTGGTACCTGAACACGCTGAAGTTCGAGGACGGACCGACACGCGCGTACCACGAGCGCACGTTCGGCCAGGGCTTCGCGTACGAGGACTTCCAGCCGATCTTCGAGCGCGAGTCACGCGCCTGGGTGGCGGACGACTGGGCGCGCTTGTTCGAGGAAGCGGGCGCGGGATACGCGGTGCTGACGGCCAAGCACACCGACGGCTATCTGCTCTGGCCGAGCGGGATCGCGAATGGCGTACGTCCGGGATACCAGTCGACGCGCGATCTCGTCGGCGAGTTCGCCGCGGCGGTGCGCGCGCGGGGGCTGCGCGCGGGGCTCTACTACACGGGCGGAATGGACTGGCTGCAGAACCCGGAGCGCATCGACACGCCCGCGAAGATCTACTCGACGATCCTCGCCGGAAAGCGGTACGTCGAGTACGCCGACGCGCACTGGCGCGAGCTCTTCGAGCGCTACCGGCCGTCGGTGATGTGGGGCGACATCATGTACGCGCTCGGCGCGAACACGCCCGCGCTCTTCGCCGACTACTACAACCGGGTTCCGGACGGCGTGATCAACGATCGCTTCGCGACGGAGTTCAGCTTTCCGCGCCGCGCGGGGCTGC
>CAZMKX010000378.1:0-4412 GCA_964566375.1 uncultured Myxococcales bacterium | reverse complement strand
TAGACTGCGCCGCCATGAGCAGCATCGAAGACGTTCGCGCGCGCGAGATTCTCGACTCGCGCGGCAATCCGACGGTCGAGGTGGAAGTCAGGCTCGATTCGGGTGCGCGCGGGCGCGCAGCGGTGCCTTCGGGCGCATCGACGGGCAGCCGCGAGGCGCTCGAGCTGCGCGACGGCGGCAAGCGCTATCGAGGCAAGGGCGTGACACGCGCGGTCGAGAACGTGCGCGGCGAGATCCTGCGCGCCGTGCGCGGCACCGCGCTCGGCGGGCTCGACGAGCAGGCGGCGCTGGACGCGCGGATGATCGCGCTCGACGGCACCGAGACGAAGTCGCGACTCGGGGCGAACGCGCTTCTCGGTGTCTCGCTTGCGGCAGCGCACGCGGCTGCAGCCGACGCGGACCAGAGCCTGTGGCGCTGGCTCGCCGACGGACGCGAGCCGCTGCTGCCGCTGCCGATGATGAACATCCTGAACGGTGGGCAGCACGCCGCGAACAAGGTCGACTTCCAGGAGTTCATGATCCTGCCGACGGGCGCGCCGAGCTTCTCCGAGTGCCTCCGCTATGGCGCCGAGATCTTCCACGCGCTGCGCGAGGTGCTTCATTCCGCCGGCTACGCCACCGGCGTCGGCGACGAGGGCGGCTTCGCCCCGGACCTCGCTTCGAACCAGGAAGCCGTCGAGATGGTGCTGCGCGGAATCGAGCGCGCGGGCTACCGGCCGGGCCACGACGTCCACGTGGGGCTCGATGTCGCGGCCAGCGAGTTCTACAAGAATGGCCGCTACGAGCTCGAAGGCGAAGGGACGGTCCGAACGCGTGACGAGATGATCGCGCTCTACCAGGACTGGGTCTCGCGCTACCCGATCGTCTCGATCGAGGACGGCCTGGCCGAGGGCGACTGGGACGGCTGGAAGGCGCTGACCGACGCGCTCGGCACGCGAATCCAGCTGGTGGGCGACGACGTGTTCGTGACCAACCCGAAGATCCTGCGCGAGGGCATCGCGCGCGGTGTCGCCAACTCGGTGCTCGTGAAGGTGAACCAGATCGGAACGCTGACGGAGACGCTCGAGACGATCGAGATCGCGAACGGCGCGGGCTATGCGGCCGTGATCTCGCACCGCTCGGGCGAGACGGAGGACGTGACGATCGCGGATCTCGCGGCGGGCCGCGCTGCGGGCCAGATCAAGACAGGCTCGCTCTGCCGCTCCGATCGTGTGGCCAAGTACAATCAGCTGCTGCGGATCGAATCGGATCTCGGCGCACGTGCGCGCTTCGCGGGGCGATCCGCGCTGCGTCGGCTGCGTTGAGCGCGCTGCTTCCGACGCTCCTCGCACTCGCCTGGCTGAGTCACTTCCCGTCCGGCGACCGCGTCGTCGCCCAGCTCGCCGCGGCCCACGCCGGTCGAACGCCGCTGCACGTCGAGGCCGCTCTCTCCGCAGCCGCACCCGAAGCGCCGACCCGGCTCTCGATCGACCTCCACCCGGAGCTCGGCATGCGCATCGCAGACGACCGCGGCGGCCGATGGGTGCTGCAGCGCGGTCGCGTGGTCGCGGGCACGGTCCTGCCCGCGCCCGGCTGGCTGCCGGATCTCGAAGTCCTGGTGCTGCGCCGCGAAGCGGATCTGCGCGCCTGGCTCGACGCCACCGGCATCGACGCCTCGGCCAACGAGCTCGCGCGCTGCTTCGAGAGCGACTGCTACGTGCTCGGCACGCGGAAGTCGCTGGCCCAGCTCTGGGTCGAACGACCCCGAAACGAGATCCGCCGGATCGTGCTGCCGGGCCGGGGTCCGCAGGATCTCGAGGAGTGGCGCGCCTTCGACCAGACCCGCTTTCCCGCCCGGATCGAAGTCACTTCCGACGGATCGACGTCGACGCTGGCCGTCACGGGCGTGTCGCCGTCTACGGCGCTGGCTCCCGCGGATTTTTCCGCCGTCTGGATCGAGGCCGCGCGCTCCGCCTCGGGACGCTGAGGGGTTCGCTGTGGCCGCGTCCCAGAGCACGGGTCTAGAATCCGTCCGATGGCCACCCGGATGAAGCTTCGCGTCCTGGTAGTCGACGACGACCTGGAGGTTCTGGCCTATCTGAAGGAGCTCCTGACGCGTGAGGGCTACGCCGTCACGGCGCTCAGCGACCCGCGTCTGGTGCTCGCCGAGGTGAAGGAGGGCCGCTACCAGCTGGCGCTGCTCGACCTGCGCATGCCCGAGCTCGATGGCGTCACGCTCCTGCGCCAGATCCGCGCGCTCGACTCCGACCTGTGCGTGATCGTGATGACCGGCTATCCGACCGTCGCGACCGCCGTGGACACGATGAAGGCCCAGGCGTTCGACTACCTGCCCAAGCCCTTCGAGGCCGAGCAGCTCCGAGAGGTGCTCGCGCGCGCGATTCGCGAGAAGGGCCTGGTGATCGATCCGGACGAGCGGGTCAACCGAATGCTCGGCGAGAAGGTGCGCGCGCTTCGCAAGCAGCGGGACCTGACGCTGCGCCAGCTCGCGAACAAGACCTCGCTCTCGGTCAGCCTGATCTCGCAGATCGAGCTGGGCAAGAGCGCCGCGTCGATCTCGACGCTGTGCAAGCTCGCCTCGGCGCTCGGCGTGGCGGTCTCGACGTTGCTCGAGGGCGTCTGACGCGCGTTACGCGACCGAAGCGATCTGCTCGTCCGGGCCGGCATTGCGCAGGAACACGCGCGTCATGTTTCCGTCGATCTCGACGCGACCGCCCTGGCTCTCGATCAGGTGACGCGTGACTTGCATGGCGAGCGGGTCGAGCTCGGTTCCGCGCCGGCCGATCTCGATCTCGATCTGCACCGGGAAACCGCTGGCCTCGCCGCGCAGGATCTTGATTCCGATCCGCCCGCCCTCGCCGGCGAGCTCGGCCCCGGACTCGAGCAGCGCGCGGAAGGCCGCGCGCATGCGCTCCGGATCGACGTGCACCGGCTGGCGGTTCAGCAGGCTCCAGGATGCGCCCACCGACCCGTCGCGAAGCAGCGGGATCTGCTCCGCCGCTTCTTGGAGCAGCGAGATCGGCGAGGTCGGCGCTGCGCGCATCGGGCGCGGGCGCGCGACCAGCATGCGCATCTGCCAGGCGATGCGCTCCAGACGCTGCAGGGCGTCGCTCGGAACCTCGCCGGAGCGGCGAAGCTGGCGGAGCGGCTCGCGGATCGCATCGCCGATCAGCCCGATCAGGTGCTGGGGGACGGCCCGCTCCGGCTCGCGCTCCGCGGTCAGCTCGCGGACGGGCGTGAGCGGCTTCACGTCGGGTACGACTTCCAGCTGCACGACCGGCGCGGGCGGGCCTGCGCCACGCCGGCGCCGAAGGACGAGCCACGCAAACACCGCACCCGCCACGAATCCGAGCAGAACCAGGAGAGGTTCAATCATGAGCGCTATGCGGCCTCGATCGTTCCCATCCGCGGCATGTCGGCTGGAATGAGGGACATGGCGATCGCCACCGACCAGGGCAGATGCCCCTCGGTCGATGAACCGTCCGTGTGTCGGAAGTGGATTCCCGAGTCGTCGATCCAGACGCGGATCGTCTCACGGCCGATCAGGAGCTCGAGGCGAACGGCGAGATCCAAGGACGCGCCGCCTTCGCGCGCGAGTCGATCGTCGCCCCGGCAGTCCGTGCTGCGGTTCATGCATCCCTCGAGGGGGGAAGTGTTTGCGGGGGGGACGAACGTGGAACGCTCCGGATCATAGCGCGAGCTATGTTCCGTGCGAGAGATTTCTCGCCACGGCAAGATCTGCCGGGGTCGAGCTGGGGGGATGGGATGAGTCGATTGCAGGTGTGCGCGCTCGCGGGCGCGCTCGCGCTGCTCGCCTGTGGCGGGCCGGACGAGAGTGCGCAGAAGACCGGGGCACCTGCGACGTCGCCCGCGCCCGGAACGCCGGAAGCCACGCCTCCGCAGAACGCGGGCCCGCCCGTTCGCGGGGACTGGCTGGTGATCCATGCGCTCGCGGATCCCGAGAACCTGAATCCGCTCACCTCGAACGATGCGGGCGCGAGCGCGGTGCTCGGCTGGATCTTCCCGACGCTCGTGCGGATCGATCAGAACACACTCGCGCTCGAGCCGAACGTCGCGCGCGCACTGCCCGAGGTCTCGTCGGACCACCTCACCTACACCTACACGCTGCGCGACGACGTCACGTTCAGCGACGGCAAGCCGCTCACCGCCGAGGACGTGGTGTTCACGCTGAAGGCCATCAAGCACCCGCGCGTGAACGCCGCGCCGCAGCGCAACTACTACAACTCGGTGGCCGACGCGGTCGCCGTAGATCCGCACACCGTGCGCATCGCGCTCGGCGAGGTCTACTTCCTGAACGACTGGCAGCTCGGCGGGATCAGCCCGATCCCGCGCCACTACTACGATCCCGAGAACCTGCTCGACGGCATCAGCGTCGCGGAGCTCGCGCAGTGGGA
>CAZMKX010000377.1:2687-4419 GCA_964566375.1 uncultured Myxococcales bacterium | reverse complement strand
GCAGCTCGCCCTGCACCAGTCCCTCGGCGCCGATCGCGCGCCAGTTCTCGCACGGGATCGCCGGCGCGTCGAAATCCCGAGTGACTCGAGACTCGACGAACGCCTCGGGATTCACGTGCACGACCACGCTCGAGAAGTCCAGTCCGGCCACGAGCGCGGCGTAGAACTCCGCCGCGGCCGACGCGCCCGCGGGATCGGTCGCGAACTGCTGCACCGCCACCGGGATCGCGCGCTGCGAGCCGCTCACGTCGATGCGGATGCCCTGCCCGGCCGCGGTCGACGCGAGCAGCAGGAGCGCGAGGCAGAGGATCGGGAGCCGTGACATCAGAGAACGTCCTTCGGACTGAGCTTCAGCGTGACCGACATCGCCCCGCGCGGCGGCGCGGGGAGCGGGTTCGACTTGCGGATCGCCCGCTCCGCGGACTCGTCGCAATAGCGGTCGCCGGAAGATTCCGCGAGCTCGATGTCGGTCAGCTGGCCGCTGGCCTCGATCACGACGTCGAAGGAAGGTGCGCCCTTGCAGAGCTGCGCCCCCGTCCAGTTTCCGTGGATGACCGTCCGCACGCGCGCCACCCAGGGGGAGAGCAGCGGATCGAACGTCCCGGGCCCTCCCGCGATCGGCGCGGCCGGACCGGGGGTCGTGACCGGCGCCTTCGCGACCGGCTCGGGCTCGGGGTTCTCCGCCTCCACCTTCTTGGTCAGCTCGGCGAGGATCTCCTCGGCCGACTTCGGCTTGGGCTCCGGCTTCGCGACGGGCTTCGGTGTCGGCTTGGGCTTGGCCAGCGGCGCGGGGTCCTTGGGGATGACCACCTCGTTCACGACCGGCTTGGGCGGTGGCGGAGGCGGCTTCACCTCGGGCTTGGGCGCGGGGGGCTTGGGCGCTGCCTTCTTCGCCGTCGGCGGCGGCGCGGCCGGCTTGGGCATGTCGACGACGTTGACCATCACCGGCGAGGGCGAGATCAGCGTGTGGCTCCGGAACGGACGGAACGTCAGCGCGGCGAAGATCACCACGTGGCCGACGAGCGAGAACGCGAGCATGCGCCGGAACGTTCGGCTCTCGAGCAGGCTCTCGGGCGCAACGTAGAGCGTGCTCACGCCTCGGGCTCGGTCACCATGCCGATGCTGGTCGCGCCGGCACCGCGCAGGATCGCGAGTGTCTTGGCCACCGCTCCATACGCCACCTTCGCGTCCGCGCGCAGATACACGAGCTTGTCCTCACGCGTCTCGAAGATCGCCTGCAGCTTGGCCCCGAGCTGCTCGATCGGGACCTCCGCGTTTTGGACGAAGATCTTCGCGTCGCGCTTCACGGTGACGACGAGCGGCTGATTCTCGGAACGCAGCCCTTGCGACTGCGTCTTGGGCAGCTCGATGTCGATGCCTTGCTGCATCAGCGGCGCGGTCACCATGAAGATGATCAAGAGCACGAGCATCACGTCGACGAACGGCGTGACGTTGATCTCGGACATCGGGCGCTTCGGACCGCGGCCGTCTGCGACGTTCATGCCGCCTTCACCGTCGTGCGGCGGAGCTGGTCGCAGAACTCGGCGTAGAAGGTCTCGAGACGCGACGAGAGCCGGTTCAGGCGCGCGCTCGTGTAGTTGTAGCCGACCGCGGCCGGGATTGCGGCGAACAGGCCGACGGCCGTGGCGACGAGCGCTTCGGCGATGCCCGGCGCCACCACCGCGAGGCTGGCGGAGCCGGAGGCGCCGATCGACTCGAACGAGTTCATGAT
>CAZMKX010000377.1:1419-2587 GCA_964566375.1 uncultured Myxococcales bacterium | reverse complement strand
TCGTACGCGGTGTCGAAGGGGCTCTCGAGGTAGGCCTCGACGAACTCCTCGGTATCACGCTCCGCAGCGCGCAGCTCGCGGAACTTCATGATCAGGATCGCCCACGACGAGATCGAAGCCAGCACCAGCAACAGGAGCACGGCCGAGACGACGGGACTCGAGCCCATTATGTAATCGAGCATGCAGTCGGAACCCCGGGGGGAGGTGTCGCTGAGCTCAGGGACGGAGCTCGCGGGGCCGCCGGAAGCTAGTGGGCACCCACGGTGGCGTCAACGGAATTTCCGACGCGCGCTAAGCTGTGCGCGACCCGGCGATCGAAACACACGAGGCTTCACGAGGGAGAGCGCATGGAGTTCGAAGTCCAACGCAGGGATCTGGCGGCCGCCGGCGGAGACGCGCTGGTGATTCCGCTCACGAAGGCCGACGCGCCCCCGCGCGCGCTGCGTGCGCTCGACGAAGCGCTCGGCGGCCTCCTCGCGCGCGTCTGGGACGCGGGCGACTTCACGGGCAAGTCCGGCGAGGTCCTGTCACTGCCGGTCGCGGGAATCGGCGCGCGCCGGCTGATCGCGATCGGAATCGGCGAGGAGAAGGACGCCAGCGCCGAGGCGTTGCGCGCGGCCGCGGGCCGCGCCGCCAAGGCGCTCGCGCGCGCCAAGGCGAAGCGCGCCGCGCTTGCGGTTCCGGCGCTTCGACGCGTGAAGCCGGAGCAGGCCGGTCAGGCGCTCGCCGAGGGTCTGGTGCTCGGCAGCTACCGCTTCGACAAGTACAAGAGCGGCACCGAAAAGGCGCCCGCGCTCGAGGGCATCGCGCTGCTCGCGCCCGACGCGACGCAGGTCGTGGCGCTGCGGCGCGGTGTGAAGCTCGGACAGATCCTCGCCGAGTCCGCGAACGTGGCGCGCGATCTGTCCAACGAGCCCGGTGGGATGTGCACACCCGAGCATCTCGCGTCCGAGGCGCGCAAGCTCGCGAAGGCGCACGGATTGAAGATCGCGGTGTTCGCCGAGAAGGAGCTCGAGCGCGAGAAGATGGGCGGAATCCTCGCGGTGGGTCGCGGCAGCGTGAACCCGCCGCGGCTGATCGTGCTCGAGCACGGCGCGCCCGCGAAGGGCGCGCGCAAGCGGCCGACGCTCGCGTTCGTCGGCAAGGGCATCACGTTCGACTCCGGCGG
>CAZMKX010000377.1:0-1319 GCA_964566375.1 uncultured Myxococcales bacterium | reverse complement strand
CCCTAAGCTCCGCTCCGCTTTTTCACCCGGAGGATTCCATGCGCCTTCTACTCGGCCTCGGTGCTTCGGTTCTCATGCTTGCAGCGGCCTCGAACGCCTTCGCCGCGGACGATGCGGCGGCGAAGGTCGCGGCAGCGGACGCCGCCAAGGGCGCGCAGGTCTTCGCCATGTACTGCGCGACCTGCCACGGACCCACCGGCGGCGGTGACGGCCCGGTCGGCAAGACGCTGAACCCGCCTCCGCGCAACTTCCAGGAAGGTGCCTTCAAGTACGGAAACACCGACCAGGACCACTTCGACGTGATCACCAACGGCGCCGCATCGAAGGGCGGCTCGCCGCTGATGGCGCCTTGGGGCGCGGTGATTCCCGAGGCCGATCGATGGGCCCTCGTGAAGTACATCGACTCGCTGAAGAAGAAATAGCCCTCCCTCCCCGCTCCACCTCGCCCCGCCGTCACGGACAGCTCCGCGACGGCGGGGTATTTTCTTGCCCGTGAGCACGGACGACACCGAGGCCGATCCGCCGGAGACGGCCTTGCCCGTCCCCGCGTTGCCGCCCGGGCTCGAGAGCGTTCCGCGCGACACCCTGTCGCGCTACTTCGCCGAGGTCGGCCGCTACCCGCTCCTGTCCCGCGAAGAGGAGCTGGCGCTCGCGGAGCGCGTCTTCGCCACGGGCGACGCCGCCGCCGCGCAGAAGCTCGTCCTCTCGAACCTGCGCCTGGTGGTGAAGATCGCGCTCGAGTACCGCCGCGTCTGGACCAACCTGCTCGACCTGATCCAAGAGGGAAACGTCGGGCTGCTGCAGGGCGTGAAGCGCTTCGACCCGCACCGAGGCGTGAAGCTGTCGTCGTACGCCTCGTACTGGATTCGCGCGTACATCCTGAAGTACCTGATCGACAACATCCGCATGGTGCGCGTCGGCTCGAGCCGCGCCGAGCGCAAGCTCTTCTTCCAGCTCTCGCGTGCGAAGCGCGAGCTCGAGCGCGAAGGCCTCGAGCCCGAGCCGCGACTGCTGGCCGAGAAGCTCGGCGTGCGCGAGCCGGAGGTCGTCGACCTGCAGCATCGCCTCTCGCAAGGCGATCTCTCGACCGACGCGCCCGCTCGCAGGGACGAGCCCGGCGGCGCGAGCTTCGGCGAGTCCCTTCCGTCGAACGACGGCCGGCTCGACGACACCGTCGCAGACCAGGACATGCGCCGAACGCTTCGTGAGCACGTCGATCGCTTCGCCGTCGGGCTCGAGGCGCGCGACCAGAAGATCCTGCGCGAGCGCGTTCTGGCCGAGGAGCCGAAGACGCTGCAGGAGATCGGCGACGAGCTCGG
>CAZMKX010000376.1:0-4432 GCA_964566375.1 uncultured Myxococcales bacterium | reverse complement strand
GCGTCTCCATGCCGTCGATCCAGAACGCGAGACTCTGCACGATCACGCCGCTGGCGGTGAAGACACAGCCGCTCGAAGCGACCGCGAGCGCCGACCAGACGAGGCGCTCGGGCGCGAGCGCGCCCGCGAGACCCAGCATGCCCAGGCCGGTCGCCATGTCCCCCCAGCCGGACGCCATCGTGCGCGACGCCAGGACGTGGAGCAGGACCGGCTTGGGCTGCACCAGCGCCGAGTCGAGATCGCCCTCGCCGATCGCGCGCGCCAGGTCGCGCACGCCGCCCGCGAAGACGACCGAGAAGCCGAAACCCGTCGCGACCACACCGAAAAGCGTCAGGACGTCGTTCAGGCGCCAGCCGCCGATCTCCGGAAAGCGCTCGAAGAGAAGCCACCAGACCGCGAAGAACGCGACATTGTTCAGAACCATGAACGCCGCCTGAAGCAGGAACGCGCCGCGCAGCGCGAGGCTCCCGCGCAGGTTCATCGCCACCAGCGCGCGCGCGAAGCGCAGCGTTCCCCCGCGTTGCGCCACCATCAGCCTCCGTTCACCGCGAGCCGCAGCTTCGCGCGGCGCGAGAGCCAGGCGAGGAGCCCCGCGAGCGCGCCGGTCCAGAGGAGCAGCTCGAGCGCGGTCGCGAAAGCGGCCCCCGGCGCGAAGCCCATGACCGTGCGGCCGGGCCCCCAGACCATGGCTGGAAATGGCGAGAGGCGCGCGAGCGCGCGCAGCCACGCGGGATAGAGCTCCAGCGGGAACAAGAGTCCCCCGAGCACGAACAGGAGCTTCTGCCAGATCCAGTAGACCGGGCTCGTGTCGACGATCCAGAACGCGGAGAGCCCGATCAGCGCGGTGGAGAGCACCGCGAGGAGGCTCGCGAGCGCACCGAGCGGCAGCGCGAAAACCAGGCCGCGCGCATCCGCGGGAAGTCCGCCCGCGAGAAGCCACGCGAAGAGCGCGCCGGCCGGCCCGAGCACGGCGAGGCGCAGCGCCGTCTCACCGAGCGCGTCGGCGACCATGGCGCCGACGTACGAGACCGGCCGCACCATTCGCGTGGCGATGTCGCCCGAGCGCACGTCCGACTCGATCGCGAGGAAGAGCTGCGGAATCGAGAGCACACACCACTCGGTGACGGCCAGGTACCAGATCAGCTCCCGCCTTCCCGCGCCCGGCACACCGATGTCGCCGCCCGCGAGCACCGCGTCCCAGACGCGCGAGAAGATGAACAGGATCACGGCGAGGAAGACCACCCGACCGACGAGCACGCCTCGCTCGGCGAGCGCGCGCCGCGCGGACGTGCGCGCGATGGCGACGTACTTCGCCGCGACGCGACCGGAAGGCTCGGCGCCGTTCATGCGCTCGCCTCGACCGGAGCGGCGCCCGCGTAGATCGCGGTGACGATCTCCTCCATCGGCGGATCCTCCACCGAGAGGTCGAGCACGCGCGCGCTCGCCACGATCGCCGCCATCACCCGCTCGACGCCGATCAAGGCGAGATCGACCTCGAGCTCGGTGCGGTGCGGCGCGCTCGGCAGCCGCCGCACGCCGGGCAGGTCGATGCGCACCTCCGCTTCCTCGGTGACGAACGAGACGCGCTTCTTCGGGATGAAGCTCTTGCGGAGCGACTCGATCGGGCGGTCGAGCAGCATCCGGCCGCGGTGGATCACCAGCACGCGCTCGCACACGCCCTCCATGTCACCGGTGTCGTGCGAGGTCAGCAGCACCGTGAAGCCGTCGCGCCGGCCGCGCTCGCGCAGCCAGTCCCGGATCGTCGCCCGCGCCACGACGTCGAGCCCGATCGTCGGCTCGTCCAGGAACAGGACCTCGGGCCGGTGCAGCAGGCTCGCGACCAGCTCGCAGCGCATGCGTTCGCCGAGCGAGAGCTGGCGCACGGGCTTCTCGATCACGGACTCGATCTCGAAGCTGCGCACCAGCTCGCTGCGACGCTCGCGGTAGGCGGCGTCGGAGAGCTCGTAGATCCGCGCGAGCAGGTCGAAGGTGTCGGCCGCGGGCAGCTGCGCCCAGAGCTGCGAGCGCTGTCCGAAGACCGCGCCGATCCGGTAGGCGAGCCGGGTCCGATCGCGCGCGGGATCGAGCCCGAGCACGCGCACACGGCCCGCGCTCGGCTGCAGGATCCCCGACAGGACTTTCAGCGTCGTCGACTTGCCCGCGCCGTTCGGGCCGACGAACGCGACGCGCTCGCCCGGCTCGATCGCGAACGACACCTCGTCCACCGCGACCACGTCGCGCGTGCGCGGCGAGACGAGCGCGCGCAGCGTCCCGGCGACTCCACGCGCGCGTTCGCGCACGCGGAAGACCTTGCGCAGCTGCTCGAGCTCGATGACGGGCGACACTTCGTTCGACTCCCCGAAAGCCGAACGCCCCACCGGAAGGATCCGGAGGGGCGTTCGGTGAAACACGCGGAACCCCTCCGGCTAGACGAGAATCTCCATCCCGACGGCGACGGCGCACGTCGCGCAGAGCTGCGCGAGGGTCTCGAGCGATCGTCGATGAGAGATTCTCAGCATCGCGGCCAGCTTCGCGCGCGAGGCCCGATCCTGTCAAGGAACTCTGTGCTATCGATCGCCTGCGCATGCCGAAATCTTCCGAGAAGCTGTTGGCCGTGGTGCTCCTGGGTGCGCTCGCGCTCGTGCTCTTCGTGAACCTGCGCAGCGCGCCGCTCGGCCGCTCGAGCGAGAAGCGCTGCGCGATCGTCGTACACGGAATGGTGCAGTCCGGCGACTGGCTGGTGCCGAAGCTCGGGAATGCGGTCCGGCTGCAGAAGCCGCCGCTCTTCTACTGGACGGGCGCCGCCACGGCGAAGCTCATCGGGGGCAGCGGGCCGTGGGCCGTGCGCCTGCCCTCCGCGCTCGCCGCGCTCGGCCTGGTCGCGCTGGTGATGGTCTGGGCCCGTTCGCTCGCCGGCTCGGGAGAAGGACTGGCTGCCGGCGCGGCGCTCGCGACCATGTTCCAGCTCACGTCCAACGGCCGGCGCGGCGACGCGGAGATGCTGTTTGCACTTCTGTGTGTCGCGACGCTCTTCACCTTCGACCGGCTCTTCGAAACCCGACGTCGAGCACTCTTGCCGGCGTTCGGCGCGCTGGCCGGCCTCGCGCTCCTGACCAAGGCGACGGCGGTCGTGATGGTGGTGGTGATTCCGATCGTCGTCTTCCTCGCCCTCAGGCGCGAGCTCGCGCGCCTGCGCGACCCGGGTGTGATCGGCGCGTGCGCGCTCGCGGTCGCCATCGGCTTGTCGTGGTACGCGGTGATTCTCGCCGTCGTGCCGGGCGCGTTCGAGACGCTCTGGCACGACCTGATCCTGCCGCTGGGCGCCGCCGATTCGGGCGGCGGCGACGCCGCGCACATCCGCCCGTTGTGGTGGTTCCTCGGTGTCTTGCCCGCCTCGGCCGCTCCGGCGAGCCTCCTGCTTCCCGTGGTCGCGTGGCGGCTCTGGACGACGCGGCTGTATCGCGACGATCCGCGGCGGCGCTTCGCGGCGCTCACCTTCCTCGGCCCGCTCGTCGCCTTCTCGCTCCTGCCGCAGAAGCAGAAGCACTACACGCTCGTGATGCTGCCGGGTCTGGCCCTGGTGACGGCCGAGAGCGTGCGCGCGCTCGCGCCGGCCGCGCGCGCCTGGCTCGCGCGCGGCCTCGGCGTTCCGCTCGCGCTGGCGGGCGTGGGCGTCACGGCGCTGCTCGCGCTCTTCTTCGTCTGGGTCGAGCCGCAGCCGACGGCTCTCCTCGCGCTCGGGGGGGTCGCGCTCGGCGGGCTCTTCGCGGTGGCCGCCGTCGTGGCGCTGCGCGGCAACCTGGCCGGCTTCGCGCGCGCGTGGGTGCTGGCTTTCCTGCTGGCTCTGACGGCGCAGCGCTCGCTGATCGACGTGCGCGTCGCGCAGATTCGCGAGGCCGGATTCCGCGGGCTCACGCTCGACGAGCAGGAGCGCGTCGTCCGGCTTTCGCGCGAGCACGCCTGGTACTTCGAGCTGCTGCAGCTCGGAGACGGCGCGAGGGACGACTCCTAGTCGTCGACGTGGTCGAGCGCGATCGTCCGCTTCGACAGCCACCAGACGCCGAGCAGGTCGAAGACCGTGCGGCGCAGGCGTGCGAGGTTGGTGTACTTCGAGGTTCCGGCCCGCCGCTCGCGGTGGTTCACGTCGACCTCGTGCACCGTCAGTCCCTGGTAGCGGAAGAGCGCCGGCATGAAGCGGTGCATTCCGTCGAAGCGCGGCAGGGCCAGGAAGACCTCGGCCGGGAAGAGCTTGAGCGAGCAGCCGGTGTCCGAGGCGCCGTCGCCGAGAACCGAGCGACGCACCGCGTTGGCGAGCCGGCCCGCGAGCCTACGCGCGAGAGTGTCGCGGCGCTTCGCCCGGCGACCGATCTCGACGTCGTGCTCGCGCGCGAGCGCGAGCAGGCGCGGGATGTCGGCCGGATCGTTCTGCAGG
>CAZMKX010000375.1:0-4439 GCA_964566375.1 uncultured Myxococcales bacterium | reverse complement strand
TGATCTTCGACTTCGACGGCACGCTTGCGGACACCTGGCGCGATCTCGCGACCGCACTGAACCGGACCCTTGCCGACGCCGGCCTGGGGCCGGTCGAAGGCCCGCAAGTGAAGGCCTGGATCGGCGACGGGGCGCTGAAGCTGCTGGCCAACGCTCTGCCCGAGGCCGAGCGCGCGCCTGAACGGCTCGAGCCCCACTACGAGCGCTTTCGCGCCCACTACGACCGCTGCTGCCTCGACACGACCGACCTGTACCCGGGCATGGCCGCGTGCCTCGAGGCGCTCTCGGGCGAGACCCTGGCGGTGCTCTCGAACAAGCCGGTGCGCTTCCTCGACCGCATCATCGCCGGGCTCGGCCTGAAATCGGTCTTCGGCGCCGTTCTCGGCGGCGACACCCTCTCGATCCGCAAGCCCGACCCGGCGGTTCTCGTGCACGTGCTCGAGCGGCTCGGCAGCCGGCCCGCGGAGGTCTGGATGGTCGGCGACAGCGCGGTCGACGTCGAAACCGGCCGCGCCGCGGGCGCGCGCACGATCGGCTGCGGCTGGGGTCTGCGCGGGCGCGAGGAGCTCACGGCCGCAGGCTGCGAGTTCCTGCTCGAGCACCCCCGCGACGTCGCGCCGACGATTTTCGGGCGACTTGACCCCCATCGACGCTAGCGGTCAACTAGCCGAAACGGTCCGGACCTGACGACGAGGAGCTCATGAGCGCGACCGAGAACCTGGCCGCGTTCGCACTCGGACTCGCGCTCGACGACGTGCCGCAGTCCGCGCGCGCGAGCGCACGCGCCGCGATGCTCGACGGGCTTGCCTGCGCGGTCGCCGGGCGGGACGAGCGCGTGACGCGGGAGCTGCGCGCGTTCGCGCTCGAGCAGGGGTCCCACGCTCGCGCGACGCTCTGGGGCACCGGCGAGCGCGTCTCGCCCGCCCTCGCGGCGCTCGTGAACGGCGCGGCCGCGCACGCGCTCGACTTCGACGACGTGTCGTGGGCGATGAACGGGCACCCGACCGTGCCTCTTCTGCCGGCCGCCTTCGCGGTCGCCGAGGCCGAGGGAGCGAGCGGCGCGGACCTGCTTCGCGCCTACGTCGCGGGCTTCGAAGTCGAGGCGCGGCTCGGCCAGGCACTGGGCAAGCCGCACTACGAGCGGGGCTGGCACGCGACCTCGACGCTGGGCGTCTTCGGCGCGACGGCCGCGGCGGCGGTGCTGCGCGGGTTCGACGTTCCGACGCTGCAGCGCGCGTTCGGCATCGCGCTCTCGCGCGCGTCCGGAACGCGCGGGAACTTCGGCACGGACACCAAGCCGCTCCACGCCGGGCTGGCCGCGCGCGCAGGTCTCGAGGCCGCGGACCTGGCGGCGCGCGGGGTGACCGCGCGCGACGACGCGTTCGAGATGGAGATGGGGCTCGCGGATCTCTACGGCGGCAAGCGGCCGTTCGCCCTGCCCGCGCTTCGCGGTCCGCTCGCGCTCGAGACGCCGGGCATCGAGCTCAAGCCCTATCCGTCGTGCCGCTTCACGCACCGCGCCATCGATGCGGTGCTCCGCCTGCGCGAGAAGCACGCGGGAGCGGAGCTGCGCGCGATCGAGTGCGCCAGTGATCCGCTCGGCATGAAGGTGCTGATCTACGCCGAGCCGCGCACGGGTCTCGAGGCGAAGTTCTCGCTCCAGTACTGTGTCGCGTCGGCGTGGCTCCACGGCTGGCCGGGGCTGGATGCGTTCGAAGACGCGAGCGCCGGCGCCCCCGACGTCCAGGCGCTGCTGCGCAAGGTCGCGGTGCGCGAGACGCGCACGGCCGACGAAGAGGTCGAGCTCGTCTTCGCCGACGGCGCGCGCGCCCGCGAAGCGGTGCGGATCGCGCGCGGGCATCCGGCGAACCCGCTCGGCGAAGAAGAGCGCCGCGCGAAGGCCAGGCTCTGTCTCGAGCCGAGACTCGGAGAGGCGCGTGCGCGCGAGCTCGTCGCCGTGTTCGAATCACTCGAGTCCGTACGCGACGTGCGCGCGCTCGCGCGGAGCGTGTCGTGACGCTCGCGGTGGGCGTCTGGGACGCGCTCTCGGCGATGCTCGCCGAGCGCGCGGGCTTCGAGCTGCTATTCGTCTCGGGCTTCGCGGTCGCGGGCACGCAGCTCGGCGAGCCCGACTTCGGATTGCTGACGCAGACGGAGATGCTCGAGACCGCGCGGCGCGTGGTGCGCGCGGTGCGCGTGCCGGTGATCGTCGATGGCGACACCGGACACGGCGGCCCGCTCAACGTGCAGCGGCTGGTGCGCGAGCTCGTGGCGATCGGCGCCGCCGGAATGCTGCTCGAGGACCAGGTCTGGCCGAAGCGCTGCGGGCACATGCGCGGCAAGGAAGTGATTCCCGCCGGGGAGCACGCGCAGAAGATCCGCGCCGCCGTCGAGGCGCGCGGCGCAGCGCGCTTCACGATCCTGGGCCGCACGGACGCGCGCGCGCCGCTCGGTCTCGACGAGGCGATCCGGCGCGGCCGCCTCTACCGCGAGGCGGGCGCGGACTGGATCTTCGTCGAGGCCCCGCTCTCGCGCGACGAGCTCGCGCGCATCGGGCGCGAGGTTCCCGGCCCGCTGATGGCGAACATGGTCGAAGGCGGCAAGACGCCGATCCTGCCGCTCGCGGAGCTGCGCGAGCTCGGCTTCGAGTACGTCGTGTATCCGCTCACGGGGCTGCTCAGCGCCGCGCGCGCGCTCGAGCGCGCCTTCGCGGAGCTGGCGAAGAACGGCATCGCCCCCGACGAGACGAAGACGAAGCTCGGCTTCGACGAGTTCACCACGCTCGTCGGTCTCGACGCGAAGTACGCCGCAGCGGAGCGGTTCAAGCCCGAATAGCCTCGGACAGGAGAAGTTGGAATGTCGGCCAAGCCACACGCGAACATCTGGACGGATCCGCTCACGCCGCTCGTCATGCTGCAGCGCACCGCGCGCGTCTTTCCGCAGCGCGAGGCGGTCGTGCACGGCAAGCTGCGCTGGAGCTATGCGAAGTTCGCCGAAGAGGTCGGGCGCATGGCGGGCGCGCTGCGCCGTGCCGGCGTCGGGCCGGGCGATCGCGTCGCGGTGCTCGCGCCGAACACGCCCGCGCACCTGGTCGCGCACTTCGCGATGCCGCTGCTCGGTGCGCCGCTCGTCTCGCTCAACACGCGGCTCGCGGCTGCAGAGATCGCCTACATCCTCGACCACTGCGGCGCGAAGGTGCTCTTGATCGATCCGGAGCTCGCGCCCCCGCTCGACGCGATCCTGCCCGACCGCAAGGCGCTGCAGCACGTGATCGAGATCCCGGATGGCTTCGTCGCCGCGCGGCCCGGCAAGCTCGCGTGGGACACCTTCGCCTCGGGGGCGCCCGTGCTTCCGGTCACGAACACGGTCGAGGACGAGGAAGGCGTCATCTCGATCAACTACACGTCGGGCACCACGGGAATGCCCAAGGGCGTGATGTACACGCACCGCGGCGCGTACCTGAACGCGGTGAACCAGATCGGTGTACTCGGGCTGAAGCGGGACTCGACGCTGATCTGGACGGTGCCCATGTTCCACTGCAACGGCTGGTGCATGCCGTGGGCGTTCACGGGCGCGGCGGGAAAGCACGTCTGTCTGCGCAAGGTCGATCCGCCGGAGATCCTGCGGCTGGTCGACGAGGAAGGCGTGACGCATCTCAACGGCGCGCCCACGGTGCTGCTGATGCTCGCGAGCGATCCCGCCGCGCAGGGCGTGCGCTTCGACCCGCCGATCAACACGTGCACGGGCGGCGCGCCGCCGTCGACCACGCTGCTCGAGCAGATGGAGAAGCTCGGCGTGAAGATCTCGCACCTGTACGGGCTCACCGAAACCTACGGCCCGCACGTGATCTGCGAGATCCAGGACGGCTGGGAGAAGCTGGACACCGGCGCGCGCGCGAAGCTGATGTCGCGTCAGGGCGTGCCGTACCCGCACGCGGTCTACCTGCGCGTCGTCGACGACGAGATGAACGACGTGCCCGCCGACGGCGAGACCATGGGCGAGGTCGTGATGCGCGGGAACAACCTGATGCGCGGCTACTACAACGACCCCGATGCGACGGCCAAGGCGTTCGCCGGAGGCTGGTTCCACTCGGGCGACGTCGGCGTGATGCACCCCGACGGCTACATCGAGCTTCGCGACCGCTCGAAGGACATCATCATCTCCGGCGGCGAGAACATCTCGACGATCGAGGTCGAGAACACGATCTACAAACACCCCGCGGTGCTCGAGTGCGCGGTCGTGTCGATGCCGCACGAGAAGTGGGGAGAGGTGCCGAAGGCCTTCGTCACGCTCAAGCCCGGCGCCAGGGCGACCGCGGAGGAGATCATCGCCTTCACCAAGGAGCTCCTCGCCGCGTTCAAGTGCCCCAAGGCCATCGAGTTCTGCGAGCTGCCCAAGACCGCCACCGGCAAGATCCAGAAGTTCAAGCTGCGCGAGAA
>CAZMKX010000374.1:0-4440 GCA_964566375.1 uncultured Myxococcales bacterium | reverse complement strand
CGTGCAGGGAACGCGGGGCGGTGTAGCCTGGCCCAACACGTCCTCCCGGAAGCTTTACCCTCCGAGGCGGGAACCTCGAATCACTCGATCGGATTCACCGGATTCCGGAGGTCTTTCGTGACGCTAGATCACGCCGCCCGAGCGGTCAATGCGCGTCTCCGGGAGCTGCCCGCCGTGGATCGCCTGGTGGAGGCCGTGCTCGCCGGCTCCGGGCTCGCCCGCTGGAGTGCCCTGGCCGCGGTGCGCGAGCTTCTGGACGAGACGCGGGCGGCTCTCGTGGCGGGCGCGGCCGACGTTCCGGTCGGGCTTGCCGAGCTGGCGGCTGCGGCCGCCGCGCGGGCCCGCCGGCTCGAGATGCCGTTTCCACGGCGCGTCCTGAACGCGACCGGGGTCGTCTTGCACACCAACCTCGGCCGCGCGCCGCTGGCCCGGGGTGCCCTCGATGAGCTGCTCGCGGCCGCCGCGGGGTACAGCGACCTGGAGCTCGACCTCGAGACAGGCCGGCGCGGCTCGCGCACGACCCGGATCGGGGAGCTGCTCCGGCTGCTCTCCGGCGCCGAGGCGGCACACGTGGTCAACAACACCGCTGCGGCGCTCTTCCTGGCCGTCGACACGCTTGCGGCGGGCCGCGAGGTGATCGTGTCGCGCGGCGAGCTGGTCGAGATCGGCGGGTCGTTTCGAGTTCCCGAGATCATGGCCGCGAGCCGGGCGCGGCTGCGCGAGGTCGGCACGACCAACCGCACGCATCTGCGTGACTACCGGGATGCGATCGGTCCGGACACGGGGCTCCTGCTGAAGGTCCATCGCTCGAACTTCCGGATCGAGGGCTTCACCGCCGAAGTCGAGCTCGGCGGGCTGGCCGCGCTCGCGCGCGAGCACGGGCTTCCGCTGGTCGAGGACCGCGGCAGCGGCAGCTTCATCGACCTCGGCCCCGAGGGCATTCCCGAGTCGGACGCCTCGTCGGGCCTGCGCGCGGGCGCGGACCTGGTGCTCTTCAGCGGCGACAAGCTGCTCGGCGGCCCGCAGGCGGGCATCATCGTCGGCAAGCGCGCGCTGGTCGAGCGCATGAAGAAGAGCCCGCTCGCGCGCGCGCTTCGTGTCGACAAGCTGACGCTCGCGGCGCTGGGCTGGACGCTGCGCGCGCTGGCGGCGGGCCGCGCGAGCGAGATCCCGGTGCTCCAGATGCTGCGCGCGTCGGCGTCCGCGCTCGAGGCGCGCGCGGAGATGCTGGCGTCGCGGCTGCGTGCGGCGGGTGTGCCGCGCGTCACCGTCGAGGTCGGCCATTCCCCCGTCGGTGGCGGCGCGCTACCCGAGCTCGAGCTTCCCGGCGCGGTCGTGCGCTTGATTCCAGCCGGTTCGGCGAACGAGGCCGTTCGCCGACTTCGCGACGGCGACCCGCCGGTGCTCGCCCGCATCCAGCGCGATGCGTTGCTGTTCGACCCGCGCACGCTCGCCGACGAGGACCTCGAGCCGCTCGTCCGGCGCGTGGCGGAGCTCGCGCGTTGATGCGTCACGCCGTTCTGGCTAAGGTACGTCCATGCTGGACGCGGCCGTTCTGGTGCTGAACCGGTGCTTCTTGCCGGTCCACGTCACCTCCGCCCGCCGCGCGTTCGTGCTTCTGTACCAGGGCGTCGCGAAGGCGGTCGACGAGCGCTACGACACGTTCGACTTCGAAGCCTGGCGCGCGCTGTCGGTCCGCAGCAGCGACGAGTTCGTCGGCACCGTAGGAGGTCGCATTCGCATTCCGCGCGTCATCCAGCTCGCGCTCTTCGATCGCGTGCCGCGACGACACGTGCGCTTCAGCCGGACGAATATCTACGCGCGCGATCGCAATACATGTCAGTATTGCGGTCATCGCAAGACGCGCGCTGAGCTGAACCTGGATCACGTGATCCCGCGCTCGCAGGGGGGGCGAACGACATGGGAGAACGTCGTGTGCAGCTGCGTGGAGTGCAATCGCCACAAGGGCGGACGCACTCCCCGGCAAGCACGGATGCGGCTCTTTCGAGCGCCGCAGCGTCCTCGCTGGACGCCGATCGTAGGCATGGTCCCCCCAGGACTAACGCACCCCGCATGGGGTCCTTTCTTGTCGATCCTGGATGCGACGGACCGGAACACCGAGCTGGCTGAGCGTTAGGCGCGGCGAGCCGACGCTCGGCTCCGAGGCGGACAACTTCGTCGTTGCTCCGCCGCCGCCGGCCCGCGTCTGGGCGGTGGGTGGCGGCAAGGGCGGAATCGGCAAGAGCTTCCTCGTCGCGAACATCGCGACCGTCGCCGCTCGCTCCGGCAAGCGCGTGATCCTGATCGACGCCGATCTCGGCGGCGCGAACCTGCACACGTGCCTGGGCGTGCGCGCGGGTGAGCGGGTCTCGCTCTCGGACTTCTTCGAGGACCGCGTGCTCGAGCTCGACAAGGTGGCGATCGAGACGCCCGTTCCCGGCCTGCGGCTGATCCTCGGCGCGCTCGGCCACACGGGAAAGGCCGAGACCACGTCGGAGCAGCGCGCGTCGCTTCTGCGCGCGGTGCGCAAGCTGCCGGCGGATCTGGTGATCTTCGATCTCGCCGCGGGCACGGACCGCTCGACGATCGACTTCTTCCTCGAGGCCGACGAGGGCTTCGTGGTGACGACGCCCGAGCCGACCGCGATCGAGAACGCCTACGCATTTCTGCGTGCAGCGTTCTACCGCCGGCTCTCGCACGAGCTCGCCGACTCCTCGGCGCGCGACGTGATCCGCGTCTCCATGGACCAGCGCAACGAGCGCGGAATCCGAACGCCCGCAGACCTGATGGGCGAGATCGACCGGATCGATCCCGTCCAGGGTCAGCGCTTCCGGCGCCTGATCGAGAGCTTCCGCCCGCATCTCGTCGTGAACCAGGTTCGCGACACCGAAGAGGTGAAGATGGGCTTCTCGATCAAGAGCGTGTGCAAGAAGTACTTCGGCATCGAAGTGGATTACGCGGGCTACATCTGCTTCGACGACAACGTCTGGCGGTCGGTGAAGGAGCGACGACCGCTCGTCCTGGCTTATCCGCGCTCCGACGGTGCGCTCTACATCCGGCGGATCGTCAAGAAGCTCCTGGGGACCTGAACGTGAGATCGCTCGCCGAGCAGAACTACTACGAGCTCCTCGAGGCTCCGCCCGAAGGAACCCCGCAGCAGATCGAACGCGCCTACCGGATCGCGCGCTCGACCTACCAGCCGAGCTCCGCCGCGACCTACTCGCTGTACTCCTCCGAGGAGTGCGCGGCGATCCTGCGCCGGATCGAGGAGGCGTACTCCGTGCTGTCCGACGCGCGCCTGCGGCGGGAATACGATTCGCGGCTGGGTCGGTCGGACTCCGCGCCCGCCCAGACACCGGCGAGTGTACGGTCGATCCGCCCCGAGGCCGCCAAGCCCCTCGAGCCCGTCGACGAGCTCTCCCCAGAGCGCGCGATCGAGCGCCCGGCGCTGCGCGCGCGCGAGCCGCAGCCGGCGCCGCGCCCCGCCCCCCGGACGGATCTCGACGTCGAGAACGGCTTCGCGCCCGAGGACGGCGTCTTCGACGGCGAGGTGCTGCGGCGGATCCGCGTGAGCCTCGGGATCGAGCTCGAAGAGATCTCGACCATCACCAAGATCAACGATCAGCACCTGCGCTCGATCGAGGGAAACCAGTACGACGTGTTGCCGGCGCCCGTATACCTGCGCGGGTTCCTGCGGCAGATCGCGAAGTGTCTCTCGCTCGATCCCCTGCGCGTGGCCGACAGCTACACGAACCGCATGCGGGAGATCTCGGGCAGGAAGGGCTGATGGACCGCGTCGTGACCGCGGAGCGCGCGCGGCGGCTCGCACGGGTGCTCGTATCCGACGTGGCGGCGTATGCCGGCGATCAGGTTCGCATCGGCCTCGAGAAGGACGATCTCTTCGAGCGGCTCGCGGGCGAGATCGCGCGCGCGCGGAGCTTCTATCTCTGGCACGTCGACGAGTCGGTCGCCGGCCGCGCGCGCCTCTTCGAGTTCGCGCTCGTCGACGTGCTGGTCTACGGACACCGCCGGGTGCAGACGCACATCTGGTGAGCTTCGTGCACGTCGTGACCGACGAGCTGGCGGGAAAGCGTCTCGACGTCGCGCTCGCGCGGCTCGAGCCAGCGCTCTCGCGCGCGCAGGTCCAGCGTCTGATCGAGCAGGGCGAGATCACCGTCGCCGGCGTCGTCGTGAAGCCCGCGCACAGGCTTCGCGCCGGCGAGCGCATCGCGGGACGTGTGCCGGAGCCGGTCCCCGCGCGCGTCGAAGCGCAGGCGATCCCGCTCTCGATTCTGCACGAGGACGCCGACCTGATCGTGATCGACAAGCCGGCGGGCCTCGTGGTGCATCCCGCGGCGGGACACGCGCAGGGAACGCTCGTGAACGCACTGCTGCATCACTGCCGGGATCTATCGGGAGTGGGCGGGGAGCTGCGGCCGG
>CAZMKX010000373.1:0-4442 GCA_964566375.1 uncultured Myxococcales bacterium | reverse complement strand
GCCGAGAACAGGAAGAACGGCAGGATGAACACGCCGCCCGCGATGTTCACGAGCGCGTCGACCGAGAACGCGGCGTCGGCCGCGCCGAACGCGAACAGGATCACGATCGCGTTCTTGAACACGTTGTCGTTCAGCGCGCCGAGGAACTGCGTCCAGAAGAACGGCGCGAAGCGCCGCGTCCGCAGCAGCGCGAACTGCGACATCGGCTAGAGCCGCTCGCGGTGCTGCTTGCGCATGGCCGAGCGCCGCGGCGGGCCGGACCACTCCGCGAGCGAGGCGGGATCGAGCGAGTCGCGGCCCGCCAGGAACCGCTCCAGGTACGGGAAGTCGTCGTAGCCCCAGAAGAGCTCCCCGTCGACGATCATCGTCGGCACGCCGAAAACTCCCGCGGCGATCGCGTCGTCGGTCTGGCGCCTGAGCCGCGCCTTCGCTTCGGGCTCGTTCGCCGCCGCGACGAGCGCCGCGCCGTCCAGGCCCGCTGCGCTCGCGACGTCCGCGACGACATCCGGCTCGCTCACGTGGCGGCTCTCCGCCCACACCGCGCGCATCAGCCCCGTCACCAGACGCGCACGCGAGCCCTCGTCCATCGGCAGCGACGAGACGCGCAGCGCGAGAAGCGGGTTGAAGGGATGGAACGCCGGACGGTGTAGGGGCAGGCCGAGCAGCGAGGCCTTGCGCAGGTTGTTCTTGAACATCCAGGCGACCTTCGGCGGAACCTCGGCGGGGCCGAGCTGTCCGTACGCGCCGAGCAGGCCCGCGAAAAGGACGGGCACGGCTTCGATCGCGCGCCCGTTCCGCGCGGCGATGGCGGGAAGGGCCTCCCAGGCCAGGTAGGCGTTCGAGGACAGGTAGTCGAGGTGGAAGCGGATCGGCGACGCGGGCATGGCATAGTGTAGGCGCTCGAAAAGGAGTTGACGTGACAGAGCTCGGCACCGGAACGACGACCGCCCACCGCATCTGCCCGATCTGCGAAGCCTGCTGCGGGCTCGAGCTGAAGCTCGCCGACGGGCGCGTGACGTCGATCCGCGGACACGACGCCGACGTGTTCAGCGGCGGCTACCTGTGCCCGAAGGGCACGGCGCTGAAGGACCTGCACGAGGATCCCGACCGGCTGCGCGCGCCGCTGGTGAAGCGTGGTCGCCGCTTCGTCGAGACGAGCTGGGACGACGCGTTCGCGGAGATCGAGCAGCGCCTGCCGCCGATCCTCGCCAAGCACGGCCGCAACGCGGTCGCGGTGGTGCTCGGAAATCCCGTCGCGCACAGCATCGGGCTCACGCTGTACTTTCAGCGGCTCGCGCGCGCGCTCGGCACGGTGAACTACTACTCCGCCTCTACGCTCGACCAGATGCCGAAGCAGCTCGCGTCGGGGCTGCTCTTCGGTCACTGGCTCTCGGTCGCGGTGCCCGACATCGAGCGCACCGACTACCTGCTGGTGCTGGGCGCGAATCCGGTCGTCTCGAACGGCAGCCTGTGGACGGTGCCCGACTTCCGCGGCAAGGCGAAGGCGTTGCGTGCGCGCGGCGGCCAGCTCGTGGTCGTGGATCCGCGCCGCACGGAGACCGCCGCGATCGCCGACCGCCACGTCTTCATCCGGCCGGGCGGGGACGTGTTCCTGCTGCTCGGGATCGTGCACACACTGTTCGCGGAGAAGCGCGTGAAGCTCGGCCGGCTGGCACCGCACGTCGCCGGCAGCGACGCGCTCGAGCGCGCGGTCGCGGATTTCTCGCCCGAGCGCACCGCGCCGCGCTGCGGAATTCCGGCGGGAACGATCCGCGAGCTCGCGCGCGCGCTCTCGGACGCCCGACGCGCCGCGGTGTACGGCCGGATCGGCACCTGCACGCAGGAGTACGGCACGCTCGCGAGCTGGCTCGTCGACGTCGTGAACGTGCTGACCGGGAATCTCGACGAGCCGGGCGGGGCGATGTTCCCCAAGGCCGCCGCGTTCGCGGCCAACACGCTCGGCAAGCCGGGCAGCGGTCGCGGAATCGTCACGGGACGCCGGCACAGCCGCGTGAGCGGCGCACCGGAGGTCTTCGGCGAGTTTCCGATCGGCTGCCTCGCCGAAGAGATCGAGACACCCGGCCCCGGCCAGGTGAAAGCGCTGATCACGATCGCGGGCAACCCGGTGCTCTCCGCGCCGAACGGCGCGCGGCTCGCCGCCGCCTTCGATTCGCTCGAGCTGATGATCAGCCTGGACATCTACCAGAGCGAGACCTCGCGGCACGCCGACGTGATCCTGCCGGGTCGCTCGCCGCTCGAGACCTCGCACTTCGACACCGCGTTCCCGCAGTTCTCGTATCGCAACCACGCGCGCTACAGCCCGCCCGTCCTTCCGCGCACGCCGGGCATGCCCGAGGAGTGGGAGACGCTGCTGCGCCTGATCGCGATCGTCTCGGGCCACGGCGCGAAGGCCGACATCGCCAGGCTCGACGACGACGCGGTGGCCGAGGACGTGCGCCGCACCGCCGGGCCGCACGCCGACGCCGTACTCCAGGCGGTGTCGCGCTGGCGGGGTCCCGAGCGGCTGATCGACCTGGCGCTGCGCACGGGTCCGTACGGCGACCGGTTCGGAGCGGTGCCCGACGGCCTGAACCTCGAGAAGGTTCGCGCGAAGCCCGAAGGCATCGACCTGGGCCCTCTCGCCCCGCGCGTGCCGGAGCTGCTCCGGACGCCGTCGGGGAAGATCGAGCTCGCGCCCGCGGTTCTGCTCGAGGATCTCGCGCGGCCGAAGGCCGACCTCGAGCGCCCGGTTCCGGCGTTCGTGATCGTCGGCCGGCGCCACGTGCGCTCGAACAACAGCTGGGTGCACAACCTGCCCGTCCTCGCGAAGGGGCCGTTCCGCTGCACGTTGCTCGTGAATCCCGCGGACGCCGAAAGGCTCGGCCTGCGCGACGGCGGGCACGCGCGCATCACGCGCGCCGACCGCGCGATCACGGCGCAGGTCGAGTGCAGCGACGAGATGATGCCCGGCGTCGTCAGTCTGCCGCACGGCTGGGGCCACGATCTGCCCGAGACCCGGCTCGCGGTCGCCTCTGAGCGGCCAGGCGCGAACCTGAACGCGCTCTTCGACGAGAGCCTGCGCGACCCGCTCTCGGGCAATGCGGTGCTGAGTGGCGTTGCGGTCGAGCTAAGCGCAGTCTGACTCGCTCGGGAGGACCATGATGGCCGCACGTCTCATTGGAATCGCGATCGCCGCGCTCCTGTTCCTCGTCGTCCTGGGCGGCACCACCTACGTCGTCGAGCCGGGCGAGCGCGGCGTGCACGTCACGCTCGGCACGATGGCCGACCAGTTCGTCGCGCCCGGCTTCGGAATGAAGCTGCCGCTCGTCACGCAGATCTGGCGCGTGAACGTGCAACAGGACACGCGCGAGATCTCGGCGGAGTGCTTCTCGTCCGACCTGCAGCAGATCAACATCCAGCTCAAGGTGCTGTATCGCATTCCGGAGACGTCGGTGGTTTCGGTGCTGCGCGACTACGCGGGACACCCGTTCGAGAAGCTGATCCTGCCGCGCGTGCAGGAGGCCACGAAGGAGGTCACCGCGCTGCGCACCGCGGCCGACATCGTGAAGTCGCGCGAAGCGGTGAAGGCCGCCGCGCTCGACGCCTCGCGCTCGAAGGTCGGCAGCCTGCTCGTGATCGAGGACCTGGTGATCGAGGATGTCGCGCTCTCGAAGGAGCTCGAGCAGGCGATCGAAGCCAAGATGGTTCAGCAGCAAGAGGCCGAGAAGGCCGTGTTCAAGATGCAGCAGGCGCGCACCGACGCCGAGACGCTGATCATCAAGGCCAAGGCCGACGCCGAGTCGATCCGCATCCAGGGCGAAGCGCTCGAGAAGGCGCCGAAGCTCGTGGAGCTGAAGATGGTCGAGAAGTGGAACGGCGTGTCGCCGCAGGTCGTGGGCGCGGGCGCGAACATCATGCTGCCGCTCGAGAAGGCGCGGGACTAGACCACCGGCGCCGTCGTCAGGATCCGCAGCACGTTCGCGAACTCGGCGGGCTTGACCAGATGGTGGTCGAAGCCCGCTGCGCGCGAGCGCTCGCGGTCCGATTCCTGGCCGTAACCCGTCATCGCCACGAGCAGGACGTGCGCGAGGTCCGGGTCCCGCCGCATGCGCCGCGCCACCTCGTGACCGTCGAAGCCCGGCAGACCGATGTCGAGGAGCACCGCGGCGGGCCGGAAGTCGCGCGTCGCCTCGATCGCGCTCGGGCCGTCGTACGCCATCCGCACCTCGTGCCCCGCCGCGCGCAGAAGCAGCGTCAGGCTTTCCGCCGCGTCGATGTTGTCGTCGACCACCAGCACGCGACACCGCTGCGCGACGGCTCGCGCCTTCGGAGCTGCGGGTGCGATCGGAGCTGCTGGCATCTGCGTGACCGGCAGGCGCACGACGAACTCGCTTCCGTGCCCGACGACGCTGTGCACTTCCACGGTTCCGCCGTGCAGCTCC
>CAZMKX010000372.1:0-4453 GCA_964566375.1 uncultured Myxococcales bacterium | reverse complement strand
GTCAGGATGAAGAGCGCCTCGAACATGATCGCGAAGTGGTACCAGAGCGCCTTCAGCGCCTCGCCGCCGAGCGCGCGCGAGAAGATCTCGGCCATCCCCACGGCCAGGCTCGGCGCGCCGCCCGTGCGCGAGAGCAGCGTCGTCTCGCCCACGCTCTTGGTGAGGGCCTCGAACGCGACCGGATCGAGCGCGAAGCCCCAGCCGCTGATCACTTCGGCCGCGTGCGCGACGTCCGTGCCGATCAGCGCGGCGGGCGAGTTGATCGCGAAATAGACGCCCGGGTGCATCACGCTGGCCGAGAGCAGGGCCATGATCGCGACGAAGCTCTCCATCAGCATCGCGCCGTAGCCGATGAAGCGCGCGTCGCTCTCGCGATCGAGCAGCTTCGGCGTGGTCCCGCTCGAGATCAGCGCGTGGAAGCCGGACATCGCTCCGCAGGCGATCGTGATGAAGCAGAACGGGAAGACCTTGCCCGCGAAGACGGGACCGCTGCCGTCGATGAACTTCGTGAGGGCCGGCAGATGCACGTCCGGCCGCACCCAGAGCAGCCCGAGCGCGAGCAGCGCGACGGTGCCGATCTTGATGAACGCCGACAGGTAGTCGCGCGGCGCGAGCAAGAGCCAGACGGGCAGGACGCTCGCCACGAAGCCGTAGGCGATGATCGAGAGCGCGAGCGCGCGCTTGTCCAGGTCGAACCAGACGCGCAGCGTTTCGTGCTCGTCGACGAAGCGGCCTCCGACCACGGCGCAGAGCACGAGGCCGACGCCGATCAGGCTGGCCTCGAGCACCTGGCCCGGACGGATGCGCACCATGTACACGCCCATGAAGAGGGCGATCGGAATCGTGGCGGCGACGGTCGAGGTCGCCCACGGGCTTCCGAACATGGCGTTCACGACCACGAGACCCAGGACACCGATCAGGATCACCATGATCGCGAGCACGCCGATCAGCGCCGCGGCGCCGCCCACGGGTCCGATCTCCTCGCGCACCATCTGGCCCAGGCTCTTGCCGTCGCGCCGCAGCGAGCCGACCAGGATCGTGAAGTCCTGGACCGCGCCGCCGATCACCACGCCGATCAGGATGTAGAGGGTTCCGGGCAGATACCCGAACTGCGCCGCCAGGATCGGACCGACGAGCGGTCCCGGCCCCGCGATCGCCGCGAAGTGATGCCCGAACACGACCCAGCGGTTGGTCGGCACGTAGTCCGAGCCGTCCGCGAGCCGGTGCGCGGGCGTGACGCGCGCGTCGTCCAGCGCGAGCGCCTTCGCGGCCAGGAACGCGGAGTAGAAGCGATAGCCCAGCGCGTAGGTGCAGAGCGCCGCGACCAGGAACCAGGTGCTCGAGATCGCCTCGCCGCGGGAGAGCGCGACCACCCCCAGCGATCCCGCGCCGGCAACCGCGACCGCGACCCAACCCAGACGAGCGACGAAAGACATGCCGGCATTGTACTGTCCGCGCGAAAGGAGAACGGATGCGGCGCAGGGTTCTCGCTCTGGTCATCAGCCTCGCGGCGGGCGCGGGCCTGGTCGCGTGCGCGGATGTCTCGGAATTCGCGACGGCGCACACCTACGGCCCGAACTTCGACTACATCCCCGACGACCAGGTCGACTCCGTCATGTGGCAGTTCGCCCGCGACGTCAAGCGGATCGACGAGCTGACGCGAGACACCGCGGCGATCACCCCGGCCGAGCGCGACGAGATCGCGCGGCTGCTCGTGATCATGGACGACGCCACCCAGCGCCTCGGCAAGGAGGGCGTGCGCACGAACCACCCGCTGATCGACGATCACCGCGACGCGTTCCGGGCGGACCTCGAGGCCGCCAAGCGCGGCGTGATGTCCAGCCCGCCGAACTACACGTTGGCGGAAAACGTGGCGGTCGCCTGCATCCGCTGCCACGAGCACGGCACGCGCTGAGCGCCGCGGTGCCATAATCGCGCCTCGAAGGAGAGCGCGATGAAGGACGTGAAGGGCAGGGTCGCGGTGGTCACGGGCGCCGCGAGCGGCATCGGTCGGGGCATGGCCGAGAGCTTCGGCGCCGCGGGCATGAAGCTCGTTCTGGCCGACGTCGACTCCGGGCGACTGGAGGCGTTCGCCGCGGAGCTCGCGGAGTCGGGCGTGGATGCCGTTCCGGTCGTCACCGACGTGTCGCGACAGGACCAGGTGGACGCGCTCGCGCAGCGCGCCCTCGAGGCGTTCGGAGCCGTGCACGTGGTCTGCAACAACGCGGGCGTCGCGCACGGCGGCGTGCCCACCTGGGAGAGCACGCTCCACGACTGGGAGTGGATCGTCGGCGTCAACCTGATGGGCGTGGTGCACGGCGTGCGCACGTTCACGCCGCTTCTGCTCGAGCAGGGCGAAGGCCACATCGTGAACACCGCCTCGATGGCGGGGCTGATCTCGGGCGCGGGCAACGCGCTCTACGGCGTCACCAAGCACGCGGTGGTGGCGCTTTCCGAGGCGCTCTTCAACGAGCTCGCCGCGCAGGGCAGCGCGCGCGTGCACGTCTCGGTGCTGTGTCCGGGCTGGATCAACACGCAGATCCTGCAGTCGTCGCTGCGCAACCAGCCCGAGGCGGTGCGCCACCACCGGCCGGAGGACCGCACCAGCCCCGAAGCCGAGATCCGCCGCAAGCTGGTGGAGTCGATGCTCGCGAGCGGCCTCGATCCGCGGCGCGTCGGGGACCTGGTGCTCGATGCGATTCGCGCCGAGCGCTTCTGGATCCTCACGCACCCGCAGTGGAAGTCGATGATCCGCCACCGGATGGAGAACATCCTGGAGGAGCGCGACCCGACGCCCGCCGGACCGCCCCCGACCGCACGCTGACGCTCAGTGCGGCATGGGGATCGGCTTCGGAGGCGGGAGCACCGCGAAGGCCGGATGCGCCGCCGCGCCGCGCGTCAGCGCGAGCACGTAGATCAGCGGCGGGAACGGCAGCGCCTTGCGTCCGTTCACGAGCACGAGCGGCGTGCCCTGGATGCCGTTCGCGACGGCCCAGGCGATGTCGTCCTGCAGCTTCTGCTCGGTCGCGGGCGAGGCGACGCAGGCCTCGAGCTCGGCGCGGGGCATCACCGGCTCGGCCAGCTCGAACACGAGTGACTCCGTCAGCTCTCGCTGGCGGCGGAACAGCTCGCCCGTGAGCTCCGGGCCACCCGCGCGGCCCTCGGCGCAGATCTGCACGCGCGCGCCCAGGCACGGCAGCGGATTGGTGTCTTCGCGCTTCACGCTCGTGTTGCACGCCGGATCCAGCGGGTACTGGTGCGGCGCGAGCGAGAACGCATCGGGCCCGAGGCGATCGCGAAGCTGGACCAGCGTCTCGTGCAGCTGCGCGCAGTGGCTGCAGAGCGTGTCCGTCCAGTCGGTGATCGCGATGCGCGCGTTCTCGGGACCGATCACGGTTCGCGGCTTCGGCGGCTCGAGCACGGGGCTCGCCGCGTAGTCGGCAAGCGTGTCGGAGAGCAGCTGCTGCACCTGCGGCGGCAAGCCCTGAACGAACGCGACGAGCTCCTGCTCGTCGCTGGTTCCCGGCGGAAGCGCCTCGACCTGACCGATCGCCTGCGCGCCCGCCGCGACCGGGTTCTTCGGCGTCCGCAGACCCGCGAACAGGACCGACGCGTACGCGATCGCGATCGCGCTCGCCGCGAGCCCCGTCCCGCGCGCGAGCGCGGCGGGCATCGCGCCCCGGAAGGCCGCGATGCAGGTGACGGCGTACGCCAGCATCAGCACATAGGTCAGACCGCAGGTGGTGCAGATGTGGCCGAAGCGGAGCGATGCGCCGATCAGTGCGGCAACACCGAGCGCCCCCGCGAACGCGGTCACGAACGTGCCGGCGAGCCAGGTCTCGGTAGTCCGACGCCGCGCCATCCGCATGCGCGCGACGAGCGGGAGCGCGAACGCGACCACGCCCCACGCGAAGCCCCAGCCGGCGACGGGCAGGCCCGTCCACGCGTGGACGGCCGAGGCGAACGGCGAGTCCCACACCTCGGCGCAGTGTCCCCCGCCGCCGGGTGCGCAGAGGACCGCTCCGCCGTGCCGAGCCACCAGCAGCTGCCACCATTGAAAGGCCGCCCACAGCGCGCTCGCCAATCCGAGCGCCGCCGCGACGGCCAGCGCGCCGGAGCTCACCTGGGTCCTCGACAGCTTCGTCTGCTTCTTCGCCACGGACGCAACGCTAGCGAAATCGATCCCGGTTTGACGCCCACCCCGGCCTCTGGGACGCTGCCGGAATGCCCGCGCCCACCGTCCTCGCCGACAAGCAGATCGAGAACGCGCTCCGCGCGCTGCCGGGCTGGTCGCTGCAGGGAGGGAAGCTCCACCGCGACTTCGCCTTCGCGGACTTCAGTGCGGCGTTCGCGTTCATGACGCGGGTCGCGCTCGCGGCCGAGAAGCGCAACCACCATCCGGAGTGGTCGAACGTCTGGAACAAGGTCAGCGTCGACCTCGTCACGCACGACG
>CAZMKX010000371.1:0-4457 GCA_964566375.1 uncultured Myxococcales bacterium | reverse complement strand
AGAGAGCTCCTCCGCGCGAGGCTATCATGCGTCGGTGGGCTGCACCGTCGTCCTCGACGTCGGCAAGACGAGCGCGAAGCTCTGCGCGCTCGACGCGCGCGGCGCGCTCCTCGTCGAGCTGCGCCGCAGGAACGCGACCCTTCCCGGACCGCCCTATCCCCACCTCGACGTGGAAGGGATCTTCGCGTTCGCGATCGAGGGCTTGAGCCGGATCGCTGCCGATCACCCGATCGACGCGATCGTGCCGGTCGCGCACGGCGCGTGCGCCGCTCTCGTGTCGGGCGACGCGCTCGCGCTGCCGGTTCTCGACTACGAGTTCGACGGCGTGTCCGAGATCGACGCCCTGTACGAGCCGCTGGCGCGCGACTTCGCGCGCACGTTCTCGCCGCGGCTGCCGGCCGGGCTCAACCTGGGACGGCAGCTCTTCTGGCTCGAGCACCGCTTCCCCGAAGCCTTCGCGCACGCGACCGGAATCCTGCTCTGGCCGCAGTACTGGGCGTGGCGGCTCTCGGGCGTGAAGCGGAGCGAGGTGACGTCGCTCGGCTGTCACACCGATCTGTGGCAGCCCGAGGCGCGCGCGTTCTCGCGCCTGGCGCGCGAGCGCGGCTGGGCTCGGCGCTTCCCGGAGATCGTCCCCGCCTGGCAGCGCAGCGGGAACGTGCTCGCGGGAATCCACGACTCGAACGCCTCGTACCTGATCCACCGCGCGCGCCGCTTCGAGCCGTTCGCCGTCGTCTCGACGGGAACCTGGTTCGTCTGCCTCGCGCACGGCGCGCCGCTCGAGCGGCTCGATCCGCGCGAGGACGTGCTCGCGAACGTCGACGTGCACGGCGATCCGGTTCCGACCGCGCGCTTCATGGGTGGCCGGCTCCACGAGTCGATCGTTCCTGCCGAAGGGCCGGCGCGCGCCGCGCGCAAGCTCGCGCTCGAGACGCACGCGTGTCTCGACCGGCTCGGCGCGCGCGGCGACGTGATCGTCGAGGGCCCGTTCGCGCGCGACGAAGCCTTCTGCGCGGAGCTTGCCGCCCTGCGCGCGCCGCAGCCGGTGTTTCGCTCCGACGATGCGACGGGAACGCTGGGCGGCGCACACCTTCTGGCGCGCTGGCCCGACGACGGAATTCAGCCGCGACTCACCCGTGTTTCGTGAGAGGATGACGACGGTGTGACTCCACGGAAGACGCTCGCCCGGCTCGTCCGTCCGCTCGTGCTTACGCTGGCGTTCGCGGCGGTCGCTTCCGCGAATCCCGCGGACGAGCTCGAGTCCGGCCGCCGCGCGCTCGAGTCCGGCGACCCCGGGAAGGCCGCGGCGCGCGTCCGCGACGGGCTCGACGAGGCGCGCGCCGAGAAGAGCGGCGCGTCACTGATCTTCCTGCTCTCCGTCGAGCTCGCGGACGTCTACGCGACCTCTCCGGACCTGGGCAGGGAAGCCGAGGCCGGGCCGCTCCTGCTCGAGGCGCGCCGGATCGCCGAGGCAGGGCTTCCCGCGGGACATCCGAACCGGGTCGCCGTCCTGTCGCGCCTCGGCACGTGGTACTTCGTACAGGACGAGCAGGCCAAGGCGCTGCCCGTCCTGGAGCAGTTCGTGGCGGAGGCCGCGGGGTCGGTTCCCGCCGAGCGGCTCTACGCGACCGAAGAGGCGCGTATGCTCCGCGCCGCGCACTCCGCCGCCGGGAACCGGGAGGCGGTCGAGCGACTCGACCGGCTTCGCGACGATCCCGCCGCGCGGCGCGAGCTTCCGAGCGAGAAGGCCGGCGAGGTCGCGGCCGGTGCTCTGTACGTCGAGCCCAACGCGCGCGCAGCCGATGGCGCGCCGATCACGGTGCACTTCGATCCGCAGCTCGTGCCGCTGCGGGTCTCGGTGCCGCTGCCGGAGACGCCCGCGGCCGGCGCGACGCCCGAGCGCACACGCGAGGTCGCGATCGACGGCATGCGCGAGTGGGAGCGCGCGATCCGGAAGGTGCAGCCGGACTTCCGGCTCGAGTTCGAAGCCGAGAACGCGAGCGCGCCGATCCAGGTGAAGTGGAGTGACCGGCCGCCGGGATACGTCGGAGGCTCGGGCCGGATTCGCGGCGAGGAGGAGGGCGGTGCCCTTCGGGTGACGGGCCAGGTGATCCTGTCGGCGAGGCCGCTTCCGGGTCGCGGAGAGGTGCTTCCGCTCGGCGAGGTGAAGATCCAGGCGACGCACGCGTTCGGCGGCGCGCTCGGGCTCGGCTACTGCTGGGAGTGCGACTCGGTCCGCAGCATGGGCTGGCGCAATCGCGACTTCTTCGTGCCGACCGATCTCGACGTGCGCACGTACGAGGCGCTTCTGGCCGTTCCGAACGGCCAGCGCGCCGGCGACGTGCCGGCGACGAAGGGCGTGCTCGCCGACCTGCCGTTCGTGAACACCGGCGACGACCGACACATCTTCGTCGATCTCGGCAAGCCGGGCAGCTTACCCCTCGTGGTGCAGCTCGACACCGGCGCCAACACCACGTTCATGACGCCCGTCTACGCGCGCGCGCTCGGCGTCGCGACGCGCAGCGCGAAGAGCGACCAGAACCGACGCGATACCGTGACGGGAGACCCGCTTCTGTTCTGGGTCACGAGCCAGGCCGTGACCGGAGGCTCCGGCGAGATGGGCTGGAGCTACGCTCTGCTCGGCGGCGAGTATCTGGAGAACTACGTGGTGGAGATCGACTTCGCGCACCGCCGCGTCCGGCTTCTCGATCCGCGCAGTCACCGCGTCGGCGCCGATTCACCCGATCGGGGGACAGAGCGGGTCGTCGCCATGCCGGTGAACGAGCGGCGTCCGTACGTGACGGTCGAGCTCGGAACCGGCTCCGTGCTCGCCCTGCTCGACACAGGTTCGATGGGCGGAATCTCGCTCTCGGACGAGGTGGCCGCGCGGGTCGGCATCACCGTCGATCCGAACGCGCCGCGACAGGAATGGCGCAGCGTGCTGGGGACGTCGATCAGCGCCTCCCAGAAGCTGCCGAGCGCGAAGCTCGGACCGCTGATGCTCGAGAACGTCGCGCTCGACATCGGCTTGCGCGAGGAAAGCGGCGTTCGCGTCGAGCGGATCATGGCGGGCGAAGACGAGGCGCTGCTCGGACAGGCGGTACTGCGCGACTTCGTCGTCCGCCTCGACTATCCGCGCAGGAAGCTCGGGCTCACCCCCGTCGCGCGCTGAGGCGCGTGGTAGATTCGCGGGCGATGACGACGCGCCCGACCGTCCCCGACGATGCCGCGCCGTACAACGCGGGTCAGGCCCTGATCGAAGCGGCTGCGCAGCGCGGCCCGCGGCGCTTGATCCGCTGCGACGGACAGGACTTCTCGGGCGTGGAGCTCGAGGCGCTGGCGCTCTCGCTGCAGCGCGCGCTCGCGACGCGCGGGCTCGTGCCGGGCGATCGCGTGCTCCTGCTCCTGCGCGACACTCCGGTGTTTCACGGCGCGTTCCTCGGCGCGCTGCGCGGCGGCTTCATCCCCGTGCCGATCTCGACGCTGCTGCCGGCCAAGGACATCGCCTTCATCGCGCGCGATGCGGGCGTGCGGGCGGTCGTCGTCGACCCCGCGCTGCCGGCGACGATCACCGACCCCGCGCTCTTCCCCTCGGACGCCGCTCTCCTTCGCGCACGCGGATTCGGCGTCGAGGGCACCGCCGCGAGCGGCGCCGCGCTCGCCCCTGCGCCCACGCGGGCCGGCGACGTGGCGTTCTTCCTGTACACGTCGGGTACCACCGGCGAGCCGAAGGGCGTCGTGCACCGTCACGTCGATCTGCCCTTCACCGCCGCCGCGTACGCCTGCGACGTGCTCGGCCTGTGCGAAGCCGATCGCGTGCTCTCCGCGGCGAAGCTCTTCTTCGCCTTCGGGCTCGGCAATGCGCTGACTTTTCCGATCCTGGTCGGCGGCGAGATCGTGCTCTGCCCCGATCGGCCCACGCCCGAGTCGATGTTCGCGTTGCTCGCCGCCGAGCAGCCGACCGTGTTCTTCGGCGTGCCGACGCTCTACGCGGCGATGCTCGCGCACCCGGACCTGCCCGCGAGCCTGGGGCGCGTCCGGCTCTGCGTCTCGGCAGGCGAGGCGCTGCCCGCGCCGCTCTGGGAGCGCTGGCGCTCGCGTTTCGGCGTCGAGATCCTGGACGGACTCGGCAGCACGGAGATGCTGCACATCTTCGTGTCGAATCGGCCGGGCCGCGTGCGCCCGGGCTCGAGCGGCACGGTCGTGCCCGGCTACGCCGTGCGGATCGTCGACGATGCGGGAGGCGACGTTCCGGACGGAGAGATCGGCACGCTGGTCGCGCACGGCCCGAGCGCCTCGCGCGCGTACCACGCGCGGCCGGACGCGACCGCGCAGACGATGTTTGCACCGGGCTGGGTGCGAACCGGCGACAGCTACCGGCGCGAGCCCGACGGCTCGCACTGGCACGTGGGACGAAGCGACGACCTGATGAAGGTCAGCGGGCAGTACGTCTCGCC
>CAZMKX010000370.1:2981-4461 GCA_964566375.1 uncultured Myxococcales bacterium | reverse complement strand
TCGAAGTCCGCCCTCTTCCACCACTTCCCGAGCAAGCGCGAGCTCTGGGCGGCGGTCCACGAGCGCTGCTTCCTCGAGTTCGACGCGCGCCTCGGCGCGGCCGATGCGCGCGCGCGCAATGCGACCGAGCGCCTGCGGCTCTTCGTCGAGACGGTGATCGACGCGCTGGTCGAGAACCCCGCGCGCGCGCCGCTGCTCCTGCGCTCGCTCTTCGAGGTCGAGAGCGACGAGCCGGCCGACCAGGCTGCACGCGACGTCATGCAGCGCGTGCTCGCGCGCGTCGCCACGGGCCTCGAGGCCGGGATGGCCTCCGGCGAGCTGCGCCGCGTCTCGGTACCGCACACGCTGCAGACGCTGATCGGCATGACCGTCTTCCACTTCGCGACCGGCGAGTTCGGCGAAGAGCTCTTCGGCGCCCCGCTCTACTCCGCGGCCGAGATCCGGCAGCGGAAGGAACACGTGATCGATTTCATCGAGCGCGCCCTGCGCTCCAAACCCGACTGAGCTCGGACCCACAGGAGAGACCGATGGACAAGTTCATGCAGGAGAACCGCCGCAAGCTCGGAGAGTTCGAGCTCGTCGATTTCGCGGACGAGCGCCAGATCGAGGCCATCCGCGAGCGGATCGACATCACCACGCCGATGCACGTGCAGTGGAACCACTGGGAGTACGGCAGCGAAGTCTCGGAGCTGCGCGCGCTGTACGAGAAGGGCAAGGAGAACCAGTGGAACGCCAGCAAGGACGTCGACTGGTCGCTGCCCGTCTCGAAGGACGAGTGGATGGGCAGCCCCGAGCTGTCGCTGCTCGCGAACGTGACGAAGCTCATGGGCAAGGACGAGGCGACGCAGAAGGCCGCCATGTTCGACGAGATCAACTGGATCCTGTCCCAGCTCCTGCACGGGGAGCAGGCGGCCCTCCAGCTCTGCGGCCAGCTCACGAACCTGTGCCCGACGACGGACGAGAAGTTCTACGCCTCGAACCAGGTCTACGACGAGGCCCGCCACGTCGAGGTGTTCGCGCGTTTCCTGGGCGAGAAGATGGGCACGATCTACCCGATCAGCCCGAACCTGAAGGTCCTGCTCGACGAGCTGCTCACCGTGGACGGCTACACGATGAAGTGTCTGGGCATGCAGACGCTCTTCGAGGGCATGGCCGTCGGCATCATGGACCAGCTGCGCGCCAACTCGAAGAACGCCCTGCTCGAGGACGTGATCCGGCGCGTGGAGCAGGACGAGGCGCGCCACGCCGCGTTCGGCGTCCTCACGATGCGCCGCGTCGTGAAGCGCTCGAACGAGCGCGAGATGAACCACATGGAGGACTGGGCGTACTCGGTGCTCGAGGCGCTGAACGCGAACCAGCAGCTCGACATGCTGCGGCTGCTCGGTCCGAAGTACGGCATCGACCCGGAGATGGTCGTGGCGATGGCGATGTCGACGCCCGAGTGGAAGGTCTTCAACGCCATGCCGTTCATGCACACGGT
>CAZMKX010000370.1:0-2881 GCA_964566375.1 uncultured Myxococcales bacterium | reverse complement strand
AGTCCGATCGCGTGCCGCTCACGCCCGCCGGGCGTGAGCAGGCCGCGCGGACGGCGGCGTTCCTGCGCGCCGGCTTCGCGCCCGGGCGACTCGTGTCGAGCCCGTTCGCCCGCGCGCAGCAGACCGCCGAAATCATCGCCGAAGCGCTGGCGCTTCCGATCGAGCTCGAGCCCGACCTGCGCGAGCAGCACCTCGGCGAGCTGCACGGACAGCCCTACGACGCCGCGCTCGCGACGCCCGGCTACGACGTGCTTCCGCGCTGGGAATGGCGCCCACCTTCGGGCGAGACGCTGGTCGAGGTCCGCGTGCGAGCCGCGCGCGCGCTCGAGTCGATCGCGCGCGCGGCGGTTGGTGGCGACGTCGTCGTGGTCAGCCACGCCGGCACGATCCAGTCCTGCTGGGCGCACGTCGAGGGAAGCTGGGAAGGCGTGCCGCACATCCCGAACTGCTCCGTCGTGCGGATCGCGGTCGCCCCCGGCGGCTTCGGAGCTCCGGAGCTCTTGACGCCCGACTAGTTCCGGAAGCGCGACGTCTCTGCCGAGAGCGCCAGCGACGCAGCCTGGTCGGGATGGATCGTCTTGGCGCGCGCGAAGAGCGCGTCCTCGCTCTCGACGTTGTTCGGGTCGGGCACGCAGCAGTCCACCGGGCAGACCTCCGCGCACTGCTCCTTGGCGTGGAAGCCGACGCACTCCGTGCACAGGAGCGGGTTGATCACGAAGGTCTCTTCACCCTCGCTGATCGCCTCGTTCGGGCACTCCGGCTCGCAGACGCCGCAGTTGATGCATTCCTCGGTGATCATGGTGGACATGGGGGACTCCTTGAGGCGTGGGACGGCGCTCAGTGCGCCAGGGTGAGTTCGGCGTGCCCGCGGGGAAGCCGCCCCGAGAGCAAGAGCTCGTTCGAACGCGCCAGTCGGAACTCGAGCTCGCCATCCTCGGGCGAGGTCTCGAGCTCCAGGTCGGTCGCGAGCAGCTGGCGGCCGAGCCGGACGAGCGCCTTCAGCTGCGAGGCGGTGACCCGGTCGAGTCGCCGGCCGGCGAGCTTCTTCAGGTTGGACACCGCCAGGTGGACGTCGGGCACCTCGCCCGTTCCCGCGCAAACCGGGCAGAGCCGGCCGAGCGCATCGCGTAGAACTCGCTCCACGAACGCCGTCTGGTTGGGGAGGTGGCGCAGAGCCGTCGCGAGCTCCGGATCGACCCGGAAGGTGACTCGCTGCTTGCTTCGGCCGCGGGAGTTCATGACGCGGTGCCAAAGTGCTGTACACCTTCCGGACCGTCAACCTGCTGCAGCGATGCGCTGCACAATTTTCGCCGCGGACGGGCGGCGGGCAGATTCCTGCATATACTGTCCGCGGCATTTCCCTGTTGCCGGAGGTCTATCCTGGAATCGGATAGCGACCAACCCGTCGACGCACCCGGGCCGCCTCGACGATCCAGACGTCGACGTCGCAGGCGCCGTGGTTCTCGGCCGATTGCGGCCGAGGGCGTCGCGAACGAATCAAATCCCGAAGGTGCCGAGCCGGCGCCGATCGAGGACGCTGCGGTGGAGACCGCCACCGATGCGCCGGCGTTCGATCGCCCGCGCCGGCGCAGGCGGCGCAGGCGCCGCTGGATCGGCGGTGCTCCCGAGCCGGCCCCGGGCGAGAGCCCGACGGCGGAGCCGTTCGAGGACCGCGACGGCGAGCCGGCCGTCGAGGCTTGGGACGGAGACGCCGAGGCGGAAGCCGGCGACGAGGCGAGCGCCGGGCAGGAGCCGTTGCCAGAGGGGGACGACGCCGTCCGCGACCGCCCCCGACGACGGCGACGGCGCCGCCGCGGCGGCGGTGCGCCGGTCAGCGACGAGCGCCTGCGTACGATGCTCGACCTGCTGCGCCGCGAGTTCGGGCTCCGCCACTTCCGGCCCGGCCAGGAGGAGGCGATCCGCGCCGTTCTGGACGGACGCGACACGCTCTGCGTTCTGCCCACCGGCGGCGGGAAGTCGCTGACCTATCAGCTGCCGAGCCTGCTTCTGCCCGGCCTGACCGTCGTCGTCTCGCCGCTGATCGCGCTGATCCGCGACCAGTTCGAGAAGCTCCGCGCGCAGGGCATCGAGACCGTGCGGCTGGACAGCTCGCTCACCGGAACCGAGAAGGAAGAAGCGCTCACGCTGCTCGAGGAGGGTGACCAGAAGATCGTTCTGATCACGCCCGAGGGCGCGACCGGCCCCGCGTTCAAGAAGCGCATCGCCGATCAGAAGGTGAGCCTGCTCGTGATCGACGAGGCGCACTGCGTCTCGGAGTGGGGTCACGACTTCCGCCCCGCCTACCTCGCGCTCGGCGCGCTCGCCGAGGACCTCGGTCGCCCGCCCATTCTCGCGCTCACCGCGACGGCGCCACCGCTCGTGCGCGAGGAGATCGTGAAGCGCCTCGCGCTGCGCGATCCCGCGATGGTCGTGCGGCCCGTCGCGCGCCCGAACCTGCGCTTCGAGGTCAAGGACTGCCCGTCCGAGGACATCAAGCGGCGCGAGCTCGTGCAGTACCTGCGCCGGCTGCGCCGCCCGGGGATCGTCTACTGCTCGACGGTGAAGGACGTCGAGGAGCTCGGCGCCCTCTGCAAGATCGCGCGCATCCCGGCCGAGATCTACCACGGCCGGCTCACCAAGGCCGAGCGCGATCACGCGCACCGGCGCTTCATGTCGTCGGGCAAGCGCATCGTGATGATCGCGACGAGCGCCTTCGGGCTCGGCGTCGACAAGGCCGACATCCGCTACGTCCTGCACTACCAGGTTCCGGGCTCGCTCGAGTCGTACGTGCAGGAGGCCGGTCGCGGTGGTCGCGACGGGTTGCCCACGCGCTGCATCCTGCTCTGGAACCCGAGCGACGTGGACGTGCAGCGGCACTTCC
>CAZMKX010000369.1:0-4470 GCA_964566375.1 uncultured Myxococcales bacterium | reverse complement strand
GGCGGCGGCGACGCCCAGTGCCAGCCGACCACGCGCTCCGGCCGGTCGGTCGCCGCCGCGAGCGCCGCGATCGGGAAGCCGGAGGTGTTCGACGCCAGGATCGCGGTCGGCTTCGCCAGCCGGTCGAGCTCGCGGAAGACGCGGATCTTCAGGTCGAGCCGCTCGGGCACGCACTCGACGATCAGGTCCGCGACGGCGGCCATCGCGAGCGAGTTGCTCCAGGTGAGCCGCGCGAGCGCCGCCTTCATCGCATCGCGCGTGAGCTTTCCGCGCGCGACGGCGCTCTCGAGTCCGAAGCGGCCCGAGACGACGTCGATCCTCGCGCGCTCGAGCGCCGCCTGAGCCACGTCGCAGCAGACCGTCTCGTAGCCCGCGACGGCGAGCGTCTGGGCGATGCCGCTCCCCATCACGCCCGCCCCGATCACCGCGATGCCGAGCTCGTGCACGACCCGTCCTCCAATGCGAACCGCGAGCGAGCATAACCGAGGGCACGCGGCGAGGCGCTATGCTGCGCCGATGCTTCCCGAGGTCACGGCCGCGCAAGCGCGCACGCTCTTCCTCGACGCGCAGGGCCTGCGCGACGACCCGGCGCGCAGGGCCACGCCGACGGCCGTGCTGTCGCTGGTCTCGCGGCTGGGCTTCGTGCAGATCGACTCGATCTCGCGCGTGGAGCGCGCGCACCACCTGACGCTCGGAGCGCGCCTGGACGACTATCGTCCCGCGCTCCTGGATCGGCTCGCGTTCGAGAAGCGCGCGCTCTTCGAGCACTGGACCCACGACGCGTCGCTGATCCCGGTGGCCTTCTTTCCGCACTGGCGGCCGCGCTTCGCGCGCTATGCCGAGCGCGCGCGACAGCGCACCTGGTACCGCGTGCGCCTGGGCGATGCGCCCGAGCGCACGCTCGCGCGCGTGTACCGCCGCGTCGCGCGCGAGGGGCCGCTTCGCGCGCGCGATTTCGAGCGGGGCGCGGACCGGCCGTCGACGGGCTGGTGGGACTGGACACCCGAGAAGGCCGCGCTCGAGCACCTCTGGCGGAGCGGTCGGCTCGCGATCGCGGGCCGCGAGAGCTTCCACAAGGTCTACGACCTGGTGGAGCGCGTGCTACCCGATGCCCATGCCGCGCCCGCGCCGAGCCCCGAAGCGCACGTCGACTGGGCCTGCAGCTCGGCGCTCGAGCGCCTGGTCGTGGCGACCAGCGGCGAGCTCGCGGCGTTCTGGGCCGCGATCACGCCCGCGCAGGCCGCGGCGTGGTGTCGCCAATCGGTGTCGGACGGAAGGATCGTCGCGGTGGCCGTGCGCGGCCTGGACGGCGGGAAGCCGCGCACCTCGTTCGCCGTTCCCGACTGGGAGGCGCGCCTGCTCCGCGCGTCCGCGAGCGAGGCGCCCCGGCGCACGCGTCTGCTCTCGCCCTTCGACCCGGTGCTGCGCGACCGCAAGCGGCTCGAGCGCTGGTTCGGCTTCGACTACCGCTTCGAGGCCTTCGTGCCCGCTGCGAAGCGCCGCTACGGCTACTACGTGCTGCCGATCCTGGAAGGCGAGCGCTTCGTCGGCCGGCTCGACCCGCGCCACGACCGCGAGCGGAGCGTGCTCGTCGTCGAGAAGCTCCACTGGGAGCCGGGCGTGCGCCCGACGCGCGCGCGGCTTCGCGGGCTCGACGAGGCGCTGCACGGCCTCGCGCAGCGGATCGGCGCGCGTGACTTCGAGCGGCCCGCGCGCTAGCGGCGGAGGCGCTTGGTCATGAGATGGCGCGCGTGCTCGTCGAAGCCCTCGCGCGCGTAGAGCGCCTTCGCGCGCGTGTTCGTGTGGTCGACCTCGAGGTGGAGCGCCTGCACGCCGAGCGCGTCGCAGGTCGCCTCGACCCGCGCGAGCAGCTGCGCCCCGAGGCCGCGTCCCTGACACGCGGGATCGATGTACAGCTCGTCGATGAACGCGTCGCGGCCGAAGAACTCCAGGCTGTAGCCGAAGCACAGCGCGAGATAGCCGATCGGGCGCTCGGCCTCCTCGGCAAGCCACACTCGGCCCAGCGACGGGTCGCCGAGCAGCCGCGCCAGCGCGGCCGGCGTGCGGTCGTCGTCCCAGGTCATCTGCTCGTGCGCCCACAGCTCGCGCATCAGCGGCAGCAGCGCCTCGAGGTCTTCGGGGGTGGCTTCGCGCAGACTGAACGGCACGCGCGATCGTGGCATGATTGCGCCGGGTCGAACAAGGAGACAGGCCATGAATCGTCTGCAGGGCAAGGTCGCGCTGATCACGGGCGCGGCGCGCGGAATCGGGCTCGCGATCGCCAAGCGCTACGTCGAGGAGGGCGCGAGCGTCATCATCAACGACCTCGACCCGGTGCTGGCCGAGAAGGCGGCTGCGCCGCTCGGCGGGATCGCGATCGCAGCGGACGTCTCGAATTCGGCCGCGGTCGCGCGCATGTTCGAGCAGGTCGCCAAGCGCTGCGGCCGGCTCGACGTGCTGGTGAACAATGCCGGCATCAGCGGCGCGGAGAGCGACCCCTCGATGGTGGCGACCTTCCGCGACAAGCAGCTCAAGCAAGTCGCGGAGATGGCCGCGGGTGGCCCGATCCAGACGCACCTCGACTCGACGGTGGGTCTCACCGACGAGAGCTGGCGGCGGATGCTCGCCGTGCATCTCGACGGCACGTTCTACTGCACGCGGGAAGCGCTCAAGATCATGAACCCGCAGATGTCCGGCGCGATCATCAACATGGGCTCGATCATGGGCACGGCGGGCGGGGCGGGCGCGGCCGCCTACTGCGCGGCGAAAGCGGGCATCCTCGGCTTCACGCGCTCGCTCGCGCGCGAGGTCGTCACACGCCACATCCGCGTGAACGCGATCGCGCCGGGCTGGATCGACACCGACATGACGTCGTTCCTCGACGAGATGAAGGCGGTGATCGCGGCGCAGACGCCGATGCAGCGCTTCGGCGAGTCGGACGACATCGCCTGGGCGGCCGTCTACCTGGCGAGCGAAGAGGCGAAGTTCGTGACGGGCCAGGTGATCTCGCCCAACGGTGGCTGGCACATGAGCCAGTGAGCCGGTCGGGCTGCCGCTAGCGCGGCGAGGCGGCCCGAGTCGGGTCGAGCGCCAGCGCGCGCTGGCGGTGCCGCTCGGCCGCCTCGGCCTCGCCGAGCCGCGCGAGCACGACGCCGAGCCACTGGTGCGCGAGGGCGTAGTCCGGTCGGGCATCCACCGCGCGCAGCAGGTACACGCGCGCATGCAGGTCGTCGCCCGCCTGCGCGTACAGCACGCCCAGGTTGAAGCACGCGCCGGCGTGACCGGGGCGCGTTGCGAGCACCCGCTCGAGCTCTGCCTGCGCGCCCGCGCGGTCGCCGAGGCGCGCGCGCACGAGCGCGCGGTTCACGCGCGCGTTCGCGTCGTCCGGATCGGCGTCGAGCGCCGCATCGAACGCGGCACCCGCCTCGGCGAGCTTCCCTTGCGACAGGTACAGCACGCCCAGGTTGTTGCGCGCGAATCCGCGCTCCGGCGCGAGCGCAATCGCGCGCTCGAACGCGCGCCGGGCGTCGTCCGGCCGGCCGAGCGCCTCGTAGGCGAGCCCCAGCCCGTTCTGCGCGTCAGCCAGGTCCGGATCGCGCGCGAGCGCAGCCTCGAGGTGCGCGACCGAGCCGCGCCAGTCCCCATCGCGCGCGGCGAGCTTTCCGAGCGACACGTGCGGCTGCGCGCGCGCGGGGTCGCTGCGCATCCAGGCCTCCAGGAACGCGGCGTCGGACGAGAACGACTCTGCGCGCGCGACGCCGATCGCGGTCGCGGCGGCGAGCAGCGCGACGACGGCAGCCGAGACCCATGCGCGCGCGACCGGGCCCTTCCAGATCGGCTCGACCGCGGTCGCCGACAGCCCCGCGAGCCCGAGCGACGCGAAGAACACGTAGCGCTCGTCGAAGCGCGCCTCCTGCACGAGCACGTTCGCCGTCGGGAGCAGCCCGAGACCGACCCAGCCCAGCCAGAAAAGCGCGACGCGACGCTCGCGGGGACCCCGACGCACGAGCGCAGCGACTGCGGCGATCACCGCGGCCAGCCCGAACCCCAGACGCCACGGTGAGAGCCAGACACCGACGACCGGCTCGTAGACCAGCGCGCGGGTCGGCGCGAAGAAGGTCTGGACGGCGTAGCCGAGCGAGAGCGCCGGCCCGAGCGGGTCGTCGAGGAGCGCGACCGCCAGCGGCCCTCCCCCGCCGAAGACGATCCGCCGCAGGCCGAAGTAGCCGAGCAGGAGCAGCGCGAACGGCGCGTACCGGCGCAGCCATGCGCGCAGCTCGCGCCCCGGCGCGTCCGCGGAGAGGCCGAGCGCGTCCGCGAGCACGAGGATTCCGGGCAGTACGACCGCGTGCTCCTTCGAGAGGAGCGCGGCCGCCGTCGCGCACAGACAGAGCGCGAACGCGCGTGCGCCGGGTCGCAGGAACGCGAGCACCGCCAGGATCTCGAACAGCGTCGGCCAGAGCGTCTCGC
>CAZMKX010000368.1:0-4472 GCA_964566375.1 uncultured Myxococcales bacterium | reverse complement strand
AGGTACGAGGTCGTGCCGAGACCGAGCGTGCGCGTGCGCGCGGCAATCGACGCGAGCAGCAGGAGCGGCTGCGGGATCGCGCCGCGCGCGCCGAAGTGGTTCTCGGGAAGCCAGAACGACGCGAAGCCGAGTGATTCCGCGCGCTCGCCTTGCGCGGCGAGCGGATCGGCGGCGCCGCTGACATCGCTGCGCCAGGGAGTCAGTCCGACGTGCAGTCGCGTCATCGCCCCTCGAACAGACGCGGCAGCAGCGCGCGCACCAGATTCACCCGCACGCCGAGCTGCGCGGAGACGCCCGAGAGCAGGCCCAGCACGCGCGCGAGCAGGAACACGTGCGGCGGCACGCTGGCGAGCGGGTCGTCGCGAAGCAGCGCGCCGATCTCGTCTCCCAGCTCGGCGACGACGGCGGGAAAGCCCTCGCTGTCCGCGCGCCGCAGCGCCGCGGTGAGACGCTCCGCGATCCGCTCGATCGTCTTCGCTTCGGGGTCGCGGGTCGCGAGCCCGAGCTGCGCGAGCGCCGACGCCGTGCCCGACGGATCCCGCGCGAGCACACCCTGCACGAGCGAGATGACGCCCGCGTGGAATCCCGGAGGCACCTCCTGGACGATTCCGAAGTCGACGAAGCAGAGCTGGAATGCGCCGCTCGCGCCGGGCAGGACGAGCAGGTTCCCGGGGTGCGGGTCACCGTGGAAGAACCCGTGCGTGAAAACCTGGGTGGCGTACGCGTCGAGAAGCGTCTCGAGAACCTGCGTGCAGTCGACCCCCGCTCGCTCGAGCCGGGGGCGGTCCGTCACGCGAATCCCGGGCAGATACTCCGTCACCAGCACGCGCCGGCGCGTGAACTCCGACGCCACCCACGGGATTCGCACGCGCGCGTCGCCCGCGAAGCTCTGCGCCATGCGGCGCGCGCTCTCGGCCTCGAGCCGGAAGTCGAGCTCGCGCTCGAGACTCTGCTCGAGCTGGTCGAGCAGCAGCGCGAAGCCGAGCGCGCCCTCGAGGCGCTCGATCGCGCGCACGGCCACGCGCAGCGTGCCCAGGTCCGCGTGCAGCGCCGCGCGCACGTCCGGGCGCTGCACCTTGATCGCGACCTCTCGACCGTCGCGGAGGGTCGCCCGGTGCACCTGCGCGAGCGAGGCCGACGCGATCGGCCGGCGCCAGATCCGCGCGAAGATCGCCTCGGGCTGCGCGCCGAGCTCCTCGGCGATCACGCGACGCACGTCCGTGTAGGGCAGGGGGCGCGCGCGATCCTGGAGCCGCGCGAGCCGCTCGACGTAGGCCGGCGGCAGCACGTCGGCGCGCGTCGAAAGATACTGGCCCGCCTTCAGCAGCACGCCGCCGAGCTCGGTCGCGGCGTCGTTCAGGGTCGAGGCCGAGAAACGGTCCCAGCTCCGCCGCGCCACGCCGACCACGCCGCGAAACGGGCCGCGGTCCAGCCAGTGCAAGCCCTTGTAGCCGATGTAGATCCCCGCGATCGCGCCCCCGGTACGCGCGGCGCGGCGCAGGCGCTCGCGCGCGCCGAGCTCGACGCCCGGAAAACCGTGCTCGACGGATGGGGTCAAGGGGAAGAGAGAGCCTCCGTCACCACAGCTTAGGTGGCTCTTCGGGACAGCTCCAGGCGCCGTTCAAGCCGTGCGCGGCCAGCGTCGCGGCGAGGGCGAGATCCTCGGCGGTCGGCTCGCGCGGAGCGGAGACGTCGGGTGTCTCCCACGGCTCCGGCTCTTCGTTCGCGCCCGCGGCCTCGGCGGCCTCCTCCTCCGCGAGCTCCTCCGGATCCGCCGCGGCGAACTCGTACGGCGGGCTGTACTGGCACTGCACCCACAGAACGCTCGCGAACTCGAGCGCATACGAGTCGCCGTAGTTCGAGTACGCGAAGCGGTCGTCCTCGTCGCGCAAGAGGCCGATCGCGGGGCGCGGCACCTCGGGAACGTAGCCCGGCGCCAGCTCGTCCAGGGTCTCGGGATAGGTGCCCTTGTCCTTCTTGTACGCCTCGAGCGCCATCAGGACCTGCAGCGCGGTGTCGTCGCGCGCGTGGCGCTGCAGAGCGGAGGCGATCCGGTTCGAGCCGAATACTGCGACGAGGATCAGAGCGCCCGCCAGGAAGCGCATCGCGCCCGCGTGCCGGCCGGCCGCCGGGTCGCGTGGCGCGAGCAGCATGCACGCCAGGGCGAAGAGCGCGGCGAGAATCGCCACCGTGATCCAGCCCTGCGGCGCGCTGAAGATCAGCCAGCCTGCGGCGAGCCCGACGACGACGGCCAGTGCCTCGCCGAGCGCGAAGCCCGTACCGCCGCCGATCCGCCGCTGCAGCCAGACGGCGGCGCCGCCGGCCGCGTGCGCCGCGGCGATCGTCGCGCCGACCAGCAGGAAGCCGACCAGCGTGACGATCGGCCAGGGGCTGATGTTGAAGGGCATCTCGCTGTTGGTTCCCGTGACCTCGGTAGACAGCACGAAGATCGCGCCGGCGGCCGCCGCCACCGCGATCCCCGCCAGGACGCGCGAGCGCCGCACGACGCCGTCGAGCAGCGATGGTGCGAACGCGATCAGCGTCGTGACGGCGGCGAAGGCCGCGGACACGGCCGCGAAGCGCCACTCGAAGAAGCGCCAGACCTGCTCGGCGCGATAGCCGTACCAGACGAACAGACACATCAGCAGCGCGAGGAAGAACACGTAGGCGCGCGCCGCGGCGCTGCGGCGGAACAGCGCGAGCGACGCGCCGAAGAGCGCGATCGGCGGCGCCCAGAAAAGGCCGAGCGCCAGAAGCGCGTGCGGGAATCCGGCGCGCGCGGTCTGCGTGAGCGCGACGAACGGCAGCCAGCGCACGATCGTGCCCCAGGGCCGCCACCACTCGAGATCCTCGAGGTACTCCGACGCCGACGGCCCGGCGCCGAAGCCGAAGTAGTAGACGACCGCGAGCCCGGTCGCGCCGAGCAGGAACAGGAGCCGGAACATCGCAAGCCTCCGTGACAGCCGCGCGAGACGGCGGATTCTACCGCGTCGCGCGCCCGCGCCTGCGCGAAATCCCGCTACTTCCGGCGCGTCACGAGCGAGAGCTCGGGCGCGCGCTCCGCGCTGCGCGGGGTGCTCTTCACGGAAATCGTGAGCTCGAGGTCGTTCTCCGCCAGGACTTTGCCGACGAGCTGCGCCATGTCGATCGAGCGCAGCCAGGCGCCGAACTCGCTGGACATGCGCTCGAGCATCTCCGCGCGCAGGTCCGTGCTCTGGCGGCTCGCGAAGTCGACCCAGTCGCGCGGCACGGCCTCGCTGAAGGCGCGTCGAACGGCGTCCTCGGTCGCGAAGAAGCTCGAGAAGCCGACCTGCGCCGTGCGCCGGATCGCCTCGTGCAGCAGGGCTTCGAACAGTCCGGCGCGACGCGCCTCGTCGCGCTCGAGCTCGCTCTTGTCGTCTCGGTCGCGCGCCATACCAGCAGCATAACACTCCGACGTCGGGATCGACCCGGATTGTCAGGCTTCCCCTCCGCGTGATAGATGAGGCCGGTGGTCCCAGTCCGAGACGTCATGAAGAAGAAGGTGGTCCGGATCTCCGCCGACGACACCCTGTGGATCGTCAAGGAGATCATGGATCTCGGCAGCGTCCGGCACATTCCGGTGGTGAACCGAGGAGAGCTGGTCGGGGTGGTCTCCCAACGCGACCTGCTGCGCGCCTCGCTCTCGAACATCATGGGAATCTCCGCGGAGGAGCAGAAGGTATTCCTCGAGGGTGTGCGCATCTCCGAGGTCATGTCGTCCCCGCCGCGGACCGTCGCGCCCGACGACTCGATCCAGGCCGCCGCGCGCGCGATGGCCGAGCACAAGATCGGCTGCCTGCCGGTCGTCGACGGCAAGGAGATCGTCGGGATCCTCACCGAGACGGACGTGCTGCACTACTTCGCGGCGCTGCCGGTCTGCCCGTAGCCCGCCCCTAGACCTCGAGCGTCTTCCAGCGCCCGCGCCGGTAGCGCCACAGAAGCAGCGTCGCCTTCAGCGTGTAGTCGAGAACCAGCATGCTCCACACGACCTGTACGCGCGCCTGGAAGACGTAGGCGGCAATCGCGGCCGGAAGCAGCCGGCACAGGAAGAGGCCCGCGAAGATCGCGAACAGCGGGAAGCGCGTGTCGCCTGCGCCGCGCAGGGCGCCCGCGATCGTGTACTCGATGGCCATCAGCGGCTGCACGGCACCGAGCGTCCAGATGAAGTCCACCGTCAGGTCGATCACGTGCGGGTCGTTCGAGAAGGTGCGCGCGAGGATCGGCGCGAATCCGATCGTCAGCGCACCGAGCACGCTCATCGAGATGATCGCGCCCCACATCGAGCGCCAGCCCGAGCGCTCCGCGAGCAGCGGCTTCCCCTCGCCGAGGTGCTGGCCGACCAGCGTCGCCGCCGCGGTCGCGAAGCCGATCCCCGGCAGGAAGGCGAGCGAGAGGATCTGCGCGCCCACGTTGTAGGCTGCGATCGCCGCGGTCTCGTAGCCGCCGAGAAC
>CAZMKX010000367.1:0-4479 GCA_964566375.1 uncultured Myxococcales bacterium | reverse complement strand
ACGTGGCGGCGATCGTGCTCGTCGATCGCCGCTTCTCGGAACCGCTCTACCGCGAACGTCTGCCGGCCTGGTGGCAGGCGGAGCTCGTGCAGACGAGCGATCCCGTGCCCGCGCTCGAGGCGTTCTGGGAGCGGACCGGACGGCGCGAGGGCCATTTGCCATCTTCCGGCACGTGAGAGCCGCCGCCGCCGTCGCCGCCTTCCTCGTCGCGCTCGCCGCGAGCTTCGAGCTCGCCTGGCCGCCGTTCTACGAATTCCCCCCCGAGCGCGAGTTCCACGGCGACCAGTGGTACGAGCCGTACGCGGGCTATCGCGGCGGCGGGCTGCTCGCCAACTTCCACGCGCATGCGGAAGCTTGGGGCGGCATCACGTTCGGCGAGGCCTCGAGGGACGAGCTGCACGCGTTGTACCGGGAGGCCGGCTACGACGTGATCGGGATCAGCGACTACATGAGCATCGCTCCGCCGCACGCGGTCGACAGCGTGTATCTCTCGGCCTACGAGCACGGCTATACCATCGGGCGTCGCCACCAGACCGTGATCGGCGCGGAGCGCGTGGACTGGTTCGACTACCCGCTGGGCGGCAACGCCCGGAACAAGCAGAGCGTGATCGATCGGCTGCGACCTCAAGCCGAGTATCTCGTCCTGAATCACCCGACCAAAGCAGATTCCTACGAGATCCGCGATTTCTCGCGGCTCACCGGCTACGACGCGCTCGAAGTCGCGACCAAGTACGGCACCTGGGACGATTTCTGGGACGCGGCGCTCTCGGCGGGACGGCCGGTCTGGGGCATGGCTGCGGACGACGGGCACGCGCAGCATTCGGGCCCGAGCCATCTCGGCATCGGCTCGGTCGTGATCCACGCCGATGCGCCCACGCGCGAGGCCGTGCTCGGCGCCCTTCGCGCGGGGCGCTTCCACTCCAACTACACGCGCCAGAACGAGACGCCGCTGCCGCTTCTGCGCTGCGAGATCGAGAACGGCGAGCTGGTCGTGAAGGTCGGCCGGCGCGCCGAGGTGATCCGTTTCTATTCTTCGCACGGCGACCTGCGCCGCGAGGAGCGCGGCCGGGACGAGGCCCGCTACCGCCTGCGCGCCGACGATCCGTACGTGCGCGTCGAAGCGATCGCGCAGGGTGCGGTGCTCTACACGAATCCCGTGATCCGCTGGGACGGCGTGGCGCTTCCGCGGCCGGTGGCGACGGTCCGAGAGCTCCCCACCTGGCTCGCGCGAATCGCCGCGGGCATCGCGCTCGCCGTGCTCGCAGTCGTCAGCGCGCGGTGGGTCCGTGCGGGGCGCGAAACAGCACGTAGCCGAGATCGCGCTCGAGGACCTCGAGGCGGTCCCGCACGGGAGAGCGCGTGAGCAGCGGCTCGCTCGTGATTCCGATCCGGTCTCCGGGCGGCCCGAAGAGCTGCGCGCGCGCCTTCTGTCCGCCGCCCGCGCTCACGTACGTCGTGGGCCGGTCGGCGTAGAAGCAGACGCTCGGCCGGTGACGCAGACCGAGCAGGACGATCGGCTCGCCGGCAGCGACGCGCGGCGCCGCAGCGACCGCGAGCCGTCGCAGCGGCCCCGAGACATGCGCGTCGACACGCGGCAGCAACGCCTGAAACAGGATCGTGTAGGTCAGCACGAAGCCCGAGGCGAGCGCGACGAACACGCGCGACGCGCTCCCGGCGCGGAACGCGACGAACGCCAGCGCGGACGTCGCCAGGAGCGCGACGGCGGCGAGGGCCGGCCAGGGCCCGAGCTCGAGGTCGAACGCGAGCCCCGGCACCTTCACGGCGCGCTCCCCGAGCCACGCGGGAAGCCGTGACGGAACGAACGGCGCCGCGGCGAGAGCGAGCGCGAGCAGAAGCGCCGCGGCGAGCGCGGCGCCGAGCGAGATCCCGAACGCGCGTTCCCGCGCGCTCGACTCGCGGCGTCCGAACAGGTCGCCGACGAGGAGCGCCAGGCCCGGCAGCGCGGGCGCGAGGTAGTTCGGCAGCTTCGTCGCGGCGATCGTGAAGAAGACGAGCACGAGCGCGGAGAAGAGCGCGAACACACGCAGGAACCTCGCACGCTCGTCGTCGGCGCCGAGCTCCGCGCGCGCGAGCGCGAGCGGCAGGAACGGGCTCCACGGCAGCATTCCGACCAGGAGCACCGGCAGATAGAAGAAAACCGAGCCCGAGTGGCCCTGCATCGGCGCGGTGAAGCGGCCGACGTGGTGCTCGAAGAACAGGTCGCGCATGAAGCCGAATCCGCCCGCCTGCGTGAGCCCCAGAAGCAGGTACCACGAGAAGCCGATGCCGAAGACGAGCGCAAGACCGAGCGCGACGAACCTCGGCCGCAGCACCTCGCGCAGACGGCGCATCCAGACGAGCTGTACGAGCGCGACGGCGCCCGGGAAGAGCACGCCGATCGCTCCCTTGGTCAGGATCGCGAGCGCGGCTGCGACACAGGCGACCACGAAGAAGCCCGTCCCGCGCGCGGGCGCCTCGAACACGCGCTGCAGTGCGCCGAGACAGACGGTGAACCAGAGCACGAGCAGCATGTCCGTGAAGGCGACGCGCGCGAGCACCGCGAACTCGAGCGAGGTCGCGAGCACCACGGCCGCGACGAAGGCCACCCGCGCGCCGAGCGGCCGACGCGCGAATGCGTAGAGCACGAGCGGCGTCGCGGCACCCGCGAGCGCCGTCCCGATTCGCGCTCCCACCTCACCCGCGCCGAAGGCCGCCATCCCCGCGGCCTGCGCCCAGTAGAGAAGCGGGGGCTTCTCGAAGAAGACCTCGCCGCAGAGCCGGGGTACGAGCCAGTCCCCGCTCGTCCACATCGCGCGCGCGATCTCGGCGTAGGCCGCCTCGTCGTAGTCGACCAGGCCGATCGAGCCGAGACCGACGAGCCCGAGCGCTCCGAGCGCGACGAGCCAGGCAACGTCTCTTCCCGCAGCGCTCATCGCTCGTCCGATCTCCCGGCGGAGCCGCGCAGCATAGTGGATCGCACGCGGCTACGCTTCGGCGGCGATGCTTCTCGAGATCCCCGACCTGCTCCGCGCGCGGCGCCTGCTCTGCGTACAGCCCCACTACGACGACAACGACATCGGTGCGGGCGGAACGCTCGCGGCGCTCGCCGAGTCCGGAGCCGAGATCCACTATCTGACGGTGACCGACGACGTGGTCGGCGTGCTCGACCGCTCGCTCGACGACGAGGCGGCGCGTGCGCAGGTCGCATTGGAGCAGGCGCGCGCCGGGGCGGTGATCGGGGTGCGAACGCAGCGCCGGCTCGAGTACCCGGATGCCGGCGAATGGAGCGCGTTCGCCCTGCGCCGCGAGGTCGTCCGCTCGCTGCGTGAGCTGCGTCCCGACTTCGTCGTCACCGTCGACCCGTGGCTCCCCTACGAGGCACACCAGGACCACGTGCGCACGGGGCTCGCGGTCGCCGAGGCCTGCCTGCTCTACGGCCTGGCGCGCTTCGCGAGTGGAGACCCCGCACTCGACGCGCGCTTCGAGCCCTTCCGGCTGCGCGGCGTCGCGTTCTACTTCAGCGCCTCGCCGAACCGGGTGGTCGACATCGGAGCCGCGCGCGCGCGGAAGCACCGTGCGCTCGACGCCTACACCGCGCAGTTCACAGCCGAAGGGCTCGGCCTCCTTCACACCGCGCTCGAGCACAAGGAACGGGCATGGGCGCGCAGCCGCGGCTTCGAGTACGGTGAGGCCTTCAAGGTGCTCGCGCCCGGGCACCTGCACGTGAACCTCGACGCCGACGAGATGTTCTGATGGACCTCCGCTATCGCAGCCCGCTGAACCGCGACGTGCCGCCCGCGCGCGCGGGCGAGTTCGCCACGCTCGCGATCGGCGACCTCCAGGTCTGGCCGCCCGTCGTGCTCGCGCCGATGGCGGGCGTGACGAACGCGCCGTTCCGCTCGCTCTGCAAGCGCTTCGGCGCAGGGCTCTACGTGTCCGAGATGATCACCGCGCGCGCGCTCGTCGAGGGCAACGAGAAGACGCTGCGACTCGCGGGCTTCAGCCCCGAGGAGAAGCCGCGCAGCTTGCAGCTCTACGGCGTCGACCCCTACTGGGTAGGCGAGGCGGTGGCCTGGCTCGTCGGCGAGGGACACATCGACCACCTCGACATGAACTTCGGCTGCCCGGTGCGCAAGGTGACACGGCGCGGTGGCGGCGCCGCGCTTCCTCTGAAGCGGCGGCTGCTGCGCAACATCGTACGCGCCGCGGTGTCGCGCGCGGGCGGCGTGCCGGTGACGCTGAAGTTCCGGATCGGCGTCGACGACGCGCTGGTCACCTTCCGCGACACGGGCCGGATCGCCGAGGACGAGGGCTGCGCGGCGATCGCCCTGCACGCGCGCACGGCGGAGCAGCACTACGACGGCGAAGCGCGCTGGGAGGCGATCGGAGAGCTGAAGTCGCTCGTCCGGCGCATCCCGGTGCTGGGCAACGGCGACATCTGGGAAGCCGAGGACGCGTTGCGCATGATGCGCTCGACCG
>CAZMKX010000366.1:0-4484 GCA_964566375.1 uncultured Myxococcales bacterium | reverse complement strand
ACGAGGATGCCCGTGCGGCTGCCGATGCAGTACAGCACCTGCTCGTTCTTGATCAGCGTCTTCATCTCGAGGAAATGACAGAGCCGCTCCCAGAACGGAAGTCCCTTCTGCGGATCGTTCACGGTGAGCTGGATGTGGGCGATGCCGTTGAGCTCGACGGTCACGTGACGACTCCCCTGACGCGCGATTCGGTTTCGGTGAATGCGAGATCGAAGCGGCGGAACAGCTCGTCGATCTCGGCGCTTGTGATGACCAGCGGCGGCGCGAGCACCACGCTCGCTCCGGTGCCGCGCACCATCAAGCCGTTCGCGAGCGCGCGCTCGCAGAAGATCCGGCACGCGACGCTCGACGGGGCGAGATTCCGCGCCGGCCCGTCTTCGTCGCGACGGAACTCGAGCGCGCCTGCGAGCCCGACGGCGCGCACGTCGCCGACGAGCGGGTGAGACGCATAGCGCTTCAGTCGGCTCGCGAAGTGCGGCGCGATCTCGCGCACGTGCTCGAGGATGCGGCGCCTCTCGATGATCTCGATCGTCTTCAGCGCGACGGCCGCGCCGACCGGATGACCCGCGTGGGTCGCCGCGTGCGCGAAGCCGTCGAGCTTGTCGCTTCCGCGCACGAGCGCGTCGTAGAACTCGCCCGAAAGGGCGATCGCCGAGATCGGGAAGTAGCCGCCCGACAAGGCCTTGCCGAAGGTCATGCAGTCGGGCCGCAGGTCGAAGGTCTGCGACCCGAACCAGTTTCCGGTGCGGCCGAATCCGGTGACGACCTCGTCCGCGAAGAGCAGCACGCCGTGGCGCGCGAGCACCTCCTGGATTCGCTCCCAATACGACACCGGCGGCACCACGAGGCCGCAGGAGAACGAGACCGGCTCCGTGAGGAGCGCGCCGATCGTCTCGGGGTCCTCGCGCACGATCAGCGCCTCGAGCTCATCCGCCAGGCGGGCTGCGAACGCGTCCTCGGACTCGCCGCCCGCGCGATCGTTGTAGAAGTCCGGCTGCGAGACGTGCAGCACGCCCGGAAGCGGCAGTGCGAACTCCTCGTGATGCCCGCCCGTGAGGCTCGCCGAAGCGAGCGTGCCACCGCTGTAGCTGCCCTTGCGCGCGATCACCTTGAGCCTTCGCTCGTGGCCGCTCATCACGCTGCGGAAGCGCAGGAACTTGATCAGGAAGTCGTTCGCCTCGGAGCCCGTGCAGGCGAACGCGATGCGCGCGTCCTCGAGCGGAACGAGCGACGCCAGCTTCTCGGCCAGCTCCAGCGCCGGCTCGACGGCCTTGTACTGCGCCGAGGGGTAGAACGGCAGGCGCCGCATCTGCTCGGTCGCCGCGTCCGCGAGCTCGCGGTCCGAGTAGCCGAGCGCCGCGACGTAGAACGACGACGTCGCCTCGAGATACTCGCGACCGTGATCGTCGTAGACGAAGACTCCCTCGCCGCGCACCATGATCGTGGTGCGATCGCGCGTCGCGTGCGCGAGCGGCTGGAACCCCATCAGCAGTCGCAGCGCGTCGCTCATCGCGCGCCTCTCGCCGTGCGCGTCGCTTCCGCGTCGATGCCGAGCGACTCGTCCTCGAGCCGCCCGCCCAGCACGACTCCGTAGACGTCGCGCGCGCGCTCGACCGTCTCCCAGCCCTCGAGCACGTCTTGAAGCACGCGCTCGGGCGCGCGCTCGCGGGGATCGCCGTAGCCGCCGCCTCCCGAGTCGAAGCCGCGCAGGTACTCGCCGACGCCGACCTGAACCTGCCCCACGTTCCCCAGGCGTCTCTCGCTCCCGTCGCTCGACACGTGCCAGTTCCGCCCGACGCTCCCGTCCTGCCCGCCGCAGACACCGCGCGCGGGGCTCTGCTGGCCGTCGGCCGCGAAGACCACCGTCATCGGCTCGAAGCGCGGTCCGTACTCGATCGCCAGACCCGGCGCGCCGCGATTGCGGCCGGCGCCCCCTCCGCCGGGGTCGACCCAGAGCGCGCGCACCAGCATCGGATACTTGAGCTCGTTGATCTCGACGCTGTCGCGGTACATCAGGCCCGCGACGACCGGCACGCCGTAGGTGAGCCAGCCGTCGGCCGCCGGGCTCGCCGGCCCGCCGTTGCTGCCGAGGATGATCTGGTTCACGTACGCGCCGTTCTCGCGCCGCGCGTCGACGCCGGAGATCACGCTGATCGAGGCGCCCATGCCGACACCCCCCTGCGCGAGGCCGTAGCCGTCGCCGAGCTGGGCGAACGCGCTCTGCACGGTGTTCACCAGTCGGTCCGAGAGATTCGTGGTCGCGACGGAGCAGCTCGCCGGAAAACGCGGTATGCCGACGGCCGCGCCCTCCCGCAGGCGAACCTCGATGCGGCGGAACGAGCCTGCATTGCGCGGGATGTCCGACGGCAGGCAGTTGAAGACCCCTGCCACGGCGTTGTTGATCGCGCAGGCCTCGGACAGGTTCAGACCGTTCGGGAGCGCGTCGACGTTGCGCCGCAGGTCGAGCACGATGCGCTCTTGCTCGGGGTCGATCTCGACCCGCGCGCGCACCGGAATTCCCTCGGGCAGGACCGGCGGAAGCGGGTCGTGCAGGGTCTCGTTCTCGAGCGTGGCGGCGGGCAGCGCGCGGACGGCGATGCGCATGCGCCGCTCGGAGTAGTCGAGCCACTCGCGCACGAAGCGACGAACCGTCTCCTTGCCGTACTTCTCGAACAGCTCGCGCAGGCGACGCTCGCCCGTGCGCGCCGCGCCGATCGCTGCGAGGAAGTCTCCGTACCACTGGTCCGGCACGCGGATGCGCTTGCGGCACATGCGCACGATGTCCTCGTTCGTGCGGAACGCGCGCTGCACGCGCACGCACGGGAAGATCAGCGCACCCTCCTCGTACACGTCGCGCGCGGCGGCGTGATAGGTGGTGGGGATGCTGTTGCCGATGTCCGCCTGGTGCGCCTTCGCGCACACGTTGAAGAAGTGCTCACCCTCGAAGAAGACCGGGACGATGATCGTGTGGTCGGCGGCGTGCGTGTTCCCCAGATAGGGATCGTTGTGCAGGTAGGCGTCGCCCTCGGCGAGATCCGGGTGCAGATCGGTCATCGCGCGCGTCTGCAGGTTCAGACCGAAGATGTGCACCGGCAGACCTTCGGCCGACGTGAACATCTCGTTCGAAGCGGTGGTGATGCCGCACGAGAAGTCACGCGCCATGTTGATCACCGCCGAGCGCGCGGCGCGCAGCAGCGTGTTCGACATCTCGCGGACGACGCCGTCGAAGCGGTTCGCGAGCACGGCGAGAGTCAGCGGCGAGAGCGCGCGGTCCGAAGCCTCGGTCATCGCACTTCCTCGGTCGCGCCCGCGCCGACGTCCAGGACGTAGGTGCCGAACGGCGACAGCGTGGCGACGCTATCGGGCGGCAGAACCAGCGTCGACGTCTCCTCCTCGAGGATCGCCGGTCCGGCGATCCGCTCGCCGACCCGCACCGCGCTGCCGCGCACGACGCGCGCCTCGCGGCGGTCGCCCTCGCCGAACCAGGCCGGGCGCGTCTCGACGTGCGTCGTCGCGGGCGCCCGCGCGGGCTCGAGCTTCGAGACCGCGCGTGGCAGGCGCAGCGTCACGCGCCCGGTCCAGGTCAGGAACTCGATCTCGCTGCCCTCGTCGCGGACGGCGAAGATCCGCTCGTGCGCCTCGTGGAACGCGCGAACGAGGGCATCGGCGTCGCGAGCGCTCGCGAAGCGCCGCGCAGGCAAGGGGATGTCGAGCTCCCAGACCTGGGAGGCGTAGTGAGCCGAGACGGTGTAGCCGATCTCGCGGTCGCCATAACCTCGCGATTGCAGGGGCGCGGCGAAGCGCTCGAGCTCCGCATCGATCGCGTCGAGCGCGGAATTCACCGCGTCCGCAGCGAAGTCGCGCGAGCGCGCCGACGCGCTCGCCGTGTGCTCGCTCACGAGATCCGAGAACTGCATGCCGCAGGCGCTCAGCGCGCCGGCCGTGCGAGGCACGAGCACCCGCCGGCAGCCGAGCTCGCGCGCGATGGGGACGATGCCGAGCCCCGCCGCGCCACCGCCCGCGATCAGCACGCCCTCGGTCGGGTCGACACCCTCGCTGATCGTGATGTCCTTGATCGCCAGGATCATGCGCTCGTTGGCGACCGTCAGGATCGAGTACGCCGCAACTTCCGGCTCGAGCCCCAGGGGCTCCGCGACCCGCGCCAACGCGCGCCGCGCGGCATCGGCGTCGAGACGCATGCGGCCGCCGAGGAACCACGCGGGATCGAGGTAGCCGAGCACGAGCGCCGCGTCGGTCACCGTCGGCTCCGTGCCACCCGCGCCGTAACAGGCGGGACCGGGCACGGCCCCCGCGCTCTGCGGCCCGACGCGCAGCAGGCCACCGCTGTCGATCCATGCGATCGAGCCGCCTCCTGCGCCGACGCTGCGAACGTCGACCGCGGGGAGCCCGAGCACGTGCCCGGTCCAGCGCGGACCGAGCCAGGTCTCCTGGGTCGACACGATCCGGCCGTCGCGGATCAGCGC
>CAZMKX010000365.1:0-4487 GCA_964566375.1 uncultured Myxococcales bacterium | reverse complement strand
CCGGCCGCTTCGGCCTGCGGTTCATCGGCGCCGATGGCCAGGAGCACGAGCCGGCGATGCTGCACCGCGCGGTGTTGGGCTCGCTCGAGCGCTTCATCGCGATCTACGTCGAGCACACCGGCGGCGACTTTCCGCTCTTCCTCGCGCCGCAGCAGGTCGTCGTCCTGCCGGTGAGCGATCGCCAGACCGTCTACGCGACGGGACTCGCCGAGTCGATGCGCGCGGCCGGAATCCGGGCCGAGGCCGACCTGCGCAACGAGACCCTGAACTACCGCGTGCGCGCCGCGGAAACGCAGAAGATTCCGTACGTGCTCGTCGTCGGCGACCGCGAGCAGGAGTCCACCAGCGTCAGCGTGCGGCGCCGCCACAAATCCGGTCAGACGGTCCTGCCGTTCGACCGTTTCCAGATGAACATCCAGGAGGAGATCAAAACGCGTGGGATTTCGTAGACGCCGTTGGCGCGACGTAGCGCCCGAGAAAGACAAGGTCCGGGTCAACCGGGCGATCCGTGTTCCGGAAGTGCGCGTGGTGAACGAAGAGGGGCAGCAGCTCGGCGTGATGCCGACGGATGCCGCCCGCGACATCGCGCAGCGCGTCGGCCTCGACCTGGTCGAGATCTCGCCGAACGGCACGCCGCCCGTGTGCAAGATCATGGATTACGGGCGCTACAAGTACGAGCTGAAGAAGAAGGCGGCGACCGCGAAGAGATCCCAGCACCAGAGCCAGCTGAAGGAGATCAAGCTCCGGCCCCAGATCGACGAGCACGACCTCGCGTTCAAATTGCGCGCGGCCGAACGCTTTCTGATCGCGGGGGACAAGGTGAAAGCGACCGTGACGTTCCGCGGCCGTGAGATCATGCACCAGCAGGTCGGCCGCGACCTGCTCGATCGCGTGGTGAAGCGGCTGGCCGAGATCGCGAAGGCCGAGTCGTCACCTCACATGGAAGGACGCATGCTCTCGCTGATCGTTGCGCCCGACCGCGCGGCGATCAAGAAGATCCTGGCACGGCGCGCGGCCGAGCAGGAGAAGGCGGCGCGCGCGGCCGCGGCGGCGGGTCTGCCGGCGCCCGTGATCGAGGACGAAGGCGAGATGCCCGACGACGACAGCGGTGTCGAAGACGAGGACGACGACGAGGATTACGAGGAAGGCGACGAAGACGGCGCCGACGAGAACCAGAACGACGACGAGGAAGCGAGCGATGCCTAAAGTCAAGACGCGGCGTGCAGCCGCGAAGCGATTCAAGAAGACGGGCACGGGGAAGGTCACCCGGCCCCAGGCGATGAAGCGTCACCGCCTGATCAATCGGACCAGCAAGCAGAAGCGCAATCTCGAGGGTACGGTCGTGGCGTCCGCCGCGGATCAACCCCGACTCAAGCGCATGATTCCGTACGTCTAGATCCCGCAAGCCCAGGAGAAGGAAACAGCCATGAGAGTCAAGCGCGGAGTCACCAAGCGCCGACGCCACAAGAAGATTCTGAAGCTCGCGAGCGGCTTCTACGCCGCACGCGGCAAGCTGATCCGACCGGCGCGTCTCGCCGTAGAGAAGAGCCTGATCTACGCGTACCGCGACCGGAAGCAGCGCAAGCGCCAGTTCCACCGCCTGTGGATCACGCGCATCAACGCGGCGGCGCGCGAGCACGGCCTCACGTACAGCCGCTTCGTCGCGGGGTTGAAGCGGGCGGGCGTCGAGATGGACCGGAAGGTCCTCGCGGATCTCGCCGTCGCCGAGCCGAGAGCCTTCTCGGAGCTCGTGACGCTCGCCAAGAACGCCGCCTGAGCGAGCGGACGCGAATGCCCGCCGGGCCAGGGCAGCTCGAGCAACTCGAACGCGAGGCATCCGAGGCGGTGACCCGCGCGTCGACGCCGCAGGAGCTGCGCGAGGCGCGGGCCCGTTATCTCGGTCGCAAGGGCTCGCTGTCCGCGCTTCTCCGCGGCATCGGCGAGCTCGCGCCCGCCGAGCGCGCCGCGGCGGGCGAGGCCCTGAACCGCGCCGCGTCGCGTGTCGAGGCGCTCGCGGCCGAACGGCAGAAGGCGCTCGAGCAGGCCGTCGCCGAGCGCTCGCTGCGCGAGCACGCGCTCGATGTGACGCTTCCCGGTGTCACGCCGCCGCGCGGCCACCTGCACCCCGTCACGCTGATCGAGCGCGAGATGGGTGATTTCTTCCGGGGTCTCGGCTTCTCGATCGAGGAGGGACCCGAGGTCGAGAGCGAGTGGAACAACTTCGACGCGCTGCGGATCGCCGCGGACCACCCGTCGCGCGACTCGCAGGACACGTTCTTCGTCGAGGGCGGGAACGTGCTGCGCACGCACACCTCGCCCGTGCAGATCCGCGCCATGACCGGCCGCACGCCGCCGTTCCGCTTCATCGCGCCGGGCCGCGTCTTCCGCGTCGACCACGATGCGACTCACTCGCCGTTCTTCCATCAGATCGAAGGCTTCATCGTCGACGAGCACACGACCTTCGGCGACATGAAGGGGGTGCTCTACGCATTCGCGCGTCACCTGATGGGCCCGGACGTCCGGCTGCGCTTCCGCGCGCACTTCTTCCCGTTCACCGAGCCGTCCGCGGAGTTCGACTTCTCGTGGCCGGGCGGCTGGCTCGAGTGGGGCGGCTGCGGGATGATCCATCCGGGCGTGCTCGAGAACTGCGGAATCGACGCGAAGCGCTTCCAGGGCTTCGCCTTCGGCATGACGATCGATCGCACCGCCATGCAGCGCTTCGGCATCCCGAACATCCACCTGATGTTCGAAGGTGACGTCCGCGTGCTGGAGCAGATCGGATGAAGGTCCCCCTCGGCTGGCTGGCGGAGTTCGTCGATCTGCCCGCGCGGGCGGAGCTCGAGGAGCGCCTCACGCTCGCGGGGCTCGAGATCGAGGACGTGCTCACCACCGGCCCCGACCTTTCGGCGATCCGCGTCGGGCACGTGCTCGAGCGCCGCCAGCATCCCAACGCCGACCGGCTGTCGGTCTGCAGCGTCGATCTGGGGGAAGGTGCGCCCGTCACCATCGTGTGTGGGGCGCCCAACGTCGCGAGCGGGCAGAAGGTCGCCGTCGCGGTTCCAGGCGTGACGCTCCCCGACGGCACGAAGCTCAAGAAGTCCAAGATCCGCGGCGAGCCGTCCGAGGGCATGATCTGCTCGTCGCGCGAGCTCGGCCTCGGTGACGATCACTCCGGAATCCTCGTGCTCGATCCGGCGGCGCCCGCCGGCGCGAAGCTGACGGACTTCCTGAAGGCCGGCGACACGATCCTCGACGTCGAGATCACGCCGAACCGCGGCGACTGGGTGTCGATGCTCGGCATGGCGCGCGAGGTGCGGGCGCTCTTCGGCGGACCGCTGCGCCTGCCGCCGAGCGAGCCGGTCGAAGGCGCGCGCGACGCGTCGGCGGACGTGCGGATCTCGATCGACGACACCGAGTCGTGTTCGCGCTACGTCGGCCGCGTGGTGCGCGGCGTGACCATCGGGCCGTCGCCCGCCTGGCTGGCTGCCCGGCTCGAGGCCGCGGGTATGCGCGCGATCAACGTCGTCGTCGACGTGACGAATCTCGTCCTGCTCGAGTACGGCCAGCCGCTGCACGCCTTCGACCTGTCGACGCTGCGCGGCGCCGAGGTGCGCGTGCGCCGGGCGCGCGAGGGAGAGAAGATCGCGACGCTCGACGGCGAGTCGCGCGCGCTCACGGGCGAGGACCTGGTGATCGCCGACGCGGAGCGGGCGATCGCGATCGCTGGCGTGATGGGCGGCGCCGAGACGGAGGTCCGCGCGAGCACGACCGACGTGCTGATCGAGAGCGCCGTGTTCGCGCCCGCGCGCGTCCGTCGCACCTCGAAGCGTCTCGGCCTGCGCAGCGAGGCCTCGTATCGCTTCGAGCGCGGCGTCGACCCGGAGGGCGTCGGCCGCGCCGCCGACCGCGCCGCGCGGCTGATCGCGGAGCTGGCCGGCGGAGAGGTCTCGCGCGGACGCGTCGAGGTACGCGGCTCCGAGCCCGCGCGCGTCGCCGAGATCGCCCTCGACCCCGCGCATCCCGCGCGGCTGCTCGGCGCGGAGCTCTCGACCGAGACGATCGTCTCGCTGCTCGCGCGCGTGGGCGTGGAGGCCCGGCTCGACGGACAGGGGACGCTACGCTGTCGCGTGCCGAGCTGGCGCAACGACCTCGCGATCGCGCAGGACCTGATCGAGGAGATCGCGCGCATCCACGGCTACGACGCGATCGAGCCGACGCTTCCGCGCGCGGCGCTCGCGCCCGTCGCACGCCCGGCGACGCTCGCGCTCGCCGACCGCGCGCGCGACGTCCTGAAGGCGGCCGGCCTGACGGAGATCCGCCTGCTGCCGGCCATCTTCTCCGAGGAGCTCGACGCGCTGCGCCTGCCGGACGACGCGAGCCTGCGGCGCGCGGTGCGACTCGCGAACCCGATGCAGGGCATGGGGCCGCTGCTCTGCACCACGCTGCTGCCCGGACTGCTGCGCACGGCCCGACGGAACTTCGCGCGA
>CAZMKX010000364.1:0-4498 GCA_964566375.1 uncultured Myxococcales bacterium | reverse complement strand
CCGCGCCGTCGACGATGCCCGACGAGTTGCCCGCCGTGTGCACGTGCGGAATCCCGGGGACGTCCGGATAGACCTTGCGCGCCTTCTCGTCGAACGAGAGCGTGTCGCCCTTCTGGACGTACTTGCCGATCTGCTCGAACGAAGGCGGGAGCTGGCCGAGGGACTCGACCGTCGTGCTCGCGCGCGGGTGCTCGTCGCGATCGAGGACCACCTTTCCGCTGGCATCGACGACCGGAATCAGGCCCTTCGCGAAGCGCCCTTCCTTCTGGGCGCGCGCGCAGCGCGCCTGGCTCTCGGCGGCGAATCGGTCGACGTCCGCGCGCGTGAAGCCTTCGCGCGCCGCGATCAGGTCGGCCGAGATTCCCTGCGGCACCAACGGGTGTAGCTCGCGCAGGTGACGGTTGTGCCCGTCGATGCCCGCCTTGTCGCTGCCCATCGGGTTGCGCGACATCGACTCGACGCCACCCGCGACGACGAGGTCCTGCATTCCCGACGCGACGCCCATCGCGGCGAAGTTCACCGCTTGCTGACCGGAGCCGCAGAAGCGGTTCAGCGACACGCCCGTGGCCTCGTTCGGCCAGCCCGCGGCGAGCACCGACATGCGCGCGATGCAGCCGCCCTGCTCGCCCGCTTGCGAGACGGTGCCGAGCACCACGTCCTCGACGTCGCGCGTGTCGACCCGCGTGCGGTCGCGCAGGGCGTTCAGCGCCTGCGCCATCAGCTCCTGCGGGTGGATGCCGGAGAGTGCGCCTGTTTCGGCCTTTCCCTTGCCGCGCGGCGTTCGGACGGCGTCGATGATCCAAGCTTCGCCCATGGTTCGGCTCCTCGTCGGGTCGGTGGCGCGCGCAGGATACCGGAAGCGGGCCCGCCTTTTCAGACGGTCCGGAAAGCGGGACAATGCCGCCCGTGCTCCAGCTGCACGTCCTCTCGCTGGCGTTCTGGGCCTTCCTGGTGGTGTCGTCGCTCGCGCTCTTCCCGGTGGCGGTCCTCACCTGGGCGCTGACCGCGCCCTTCGATCGCCGCCTCGTCGTGCTCCACCGCTTCACCTGTTTCTGGGCGTCGCTCTACACCTGGCTGAATCCGGTCTGGCCGGTCACGGTCGAGGGGCGTGAGAACATCCCGCGCGACACCGCCTGCATCCTCGTCTCGAATCACCAGTCACTGGTCGACATCCTGGTGCTGTTCCGCCTGCAGACGCACTTCAAGTGGGTTTCGAAGATCGAGAACTTCCGCGTTCCGTTCATCGGCTGGAACATGTCGATGAACCGCTACATCAAGCTCGTGCGCGGCAAGCGCGAGAGCGTGGTGCAGATGATGCGCGACTGCGAGCAGGCGCTCGCGAGCGGAAGCTCCGTGATGATCTTCCCCGAGGGGACGCGGTCGGTGGACGGGCGCATGCGCGCGTTCAAGCCGGGCGCGTTCGAGCTCGCCAAGCGCACGCGCGCTCCGATCGTGCCGATCGTCCTCGACGGCACGTCGCGCGCGCTGCCCAAGCGCGGCTACCTCCTTCAGGGCAGACACCCGATCCGCGTGCGCGTGCTGAAGCCGATCGCGCCGGCGAGCTTCGCGGATCTCTCCGTCGAGGATCTGACCGCGACCGTGCAGGCGCGCATCGCAGCCGAGCTGCCCGGCGAGGCGCAGCCGATCGCGCGCTCCGCCTAGCGCGCCTGGAGCAGGATCACGCCGAGCGCGACGCCCGCGGCCGCGAAGATGCGCCGCGCGCCGAACGCCTCGCCGAGCCCGAGCGTCCCGATCAGCGCCGCGAAGACCACGCTCGTCTCGCGCAGCGCGGCCACGCTCGCCATCGCGCCGCGGTCCATCGCCCAGAGCACGATCGAGTAGCCGATCGCCGCCGTCACGCCACCGAGGATTCCGCTCGCGCCCTCGCGCGTGCGCAGGATCGCGACGAGCCTCGCGCGCCGCCGCAGCAGCACGAACCCGCAGAGCGGAAGCGACGTCAGGAGCATGTTCCAGGCGATGTACGCGAACGAGCTGCCACTGTGCCGCACGCCCTGTCCGTCCAGGAACGTGTACGTGCCGATCATCGCCGCGGTGAGAAACGCCGCGATCACGCTGCGCGTCGCGCCCGGACCGAGCGTGCGCGGCTCGAGCGCCAGGCTCGCGATCGACGCGGACGCGACCGCGAGCCCCGCCGCCTGGCGCCCATCGGGGATCTCGCTCGCAAAGAGCGCCGCGAATCCTGCCACCAGCACCGGCGCCAGCCCGCGCGCGATCGGGTAGACGTGGGACAGGTCGCCGAAGCGGTAGGCCTGCAGCAGGAAGACGTGATAGAGCCCGTGAAAGCACACCGACGCGAGCAGGAAGCGCCAGCCTTCGCTCGAGGGAAACGGGGCGAAGAGGCACGCGATCGCGCCGATCAGCGAGCACGTTCCGAGCACCAGTGCGAGCGTCAGCGTGCGATCGCTGCTCGACTTGGTGAGCGCGTTCCAGGCCGCGTGCAAGAGGGCGGACAGAAGAACGAGCGCCGTGACTCCCGGATCGAGACTCACGCGCGTCTCAGTCGGCCTTGAGCGCGCTGTGCTCGCGCAGCCACTCGATTCCGCCGAGCGTCCGCTCGCGCTCCTGCGAAAGGAAGCGGCCGACCGCGTCGCGCAGGCGCGGCTCGGCCAGCCAGTGCAGGCTCCACGTCGGCGAGCCGTCGAAGCCGCGCATCTGCTTGTAGTCGCCGCCCGCGCCGGGTTCGAAGCGCGCGAGCCCGTTCGCGATGCAGTGCTCGACGGCAGCGTAGTAGCAGACCTCGAAGTGCAGGTCGCGCACCTCGCGCGTCGCGCCCCAGTAGCGACCCCAGAGCGTGTCGCCCTTCTGCACGTTGAAGGTGCCGGCGATCGGCTCGCCGCCCGCGCGAGCGACGACGAAGCAGAGCCGCTTCTTGTAGCGCTCGCGCAGGAGCTCGAAGAAGCGCCGGTTCAGGTACTGCCGCCCCCAGGCGTGCGCGCGCACCGTCGCCAGGTAGAAGCGGAACATCGGCTCGAAGAGCGCGTCCGGAATCGCCTCGCCGAGGTGCGTCTCGATCGAGACGCCGGCCTCGGCGACCGTGCGACGCTCGCGCTTGATCTGGTTGCGGCGCTTGCTGCGAAAGCGCGCGAGCCAGTCCTCGAAGGCGCCGTAGCCCGCGTTGTGCCAGTGGTACTGGACGCCGACGCGAAGCGCGAAGCCGGCCGCGCGCAGCGGCGCGATCTCGTCCTCGCGGCAGAAGTTCACGTGCACGCCCGAGAGCTCCGAGTCGCCACAGATCTGCACCAGCGCCTTCGCGAGCCGCGCGCGCCAGAGCGCCCGGTCCTCCCCCTCGGCGACCAGAAAGCGCGTGCCGGTCGCCGGCGTGAACGGCACGCCGACCAGCATCTTCGGGTAGTAGGCGATGCCGGCGCGCTCGGCCGCGTCGGCCCAGCCCCAGTCGAAGACGAACTCGCCCTCGCTGTGCTCCTTCAGATAGAGCGGTGCGGCCGCGACGAGCCGGCCCGCCTCGCGCGCGACCAGGGTTCGCGGTGCCCAGCCGCTGCGGCCGCCCACGCAGCCCGCCTCCTCGAGCGAGGCCAGCCATTCCCATTCCAGAAACGGGGACCCATCGCCCACGAGCGCGTTCCACTCCGACGTCGGGAGCTCGCGCACGCCGGAGAGGCACTCGATCTCGACCATCCGCGCGGAGTGTACCTTGGGCTCGTGCCGTCGGTTATCCTGACCACGATGGCGGACGAGCCGAAGAAGCCGCCGGCGGATCCGCCGCGGGAGAAGCCGGGCGTGCAGCGCGACCGCGAGCGCAGCGTAGCCACCCGCGAGCGACCCAAGGTCGAGCGGCCGCCGCGCTTCAAGGTGCTGCTGTACAACGACAACTACACGCCGATGGAGTTCGTCGTCCAGCTCCTGGAAACCGTCTTCAACAAGAGCCCGTCGGAGGCCACCGCCCTGATGCTGCAGATCCATCGAACCGGAATGGGGGTCGGCGGCGTCTACGTGCTGGAGATCGCCGAAACCAAGGTCGCCAAGGTCCATCGCATGGCCGAGGAGCGGGGCTACCCTCTCCGCGCAGGAGCCGAGCCCGAATGAGCCGCTTCAACCGAGAGCTGCAGCTGACGCTTCAGGCCGCCATGCGCGAGGCGATCCAGCGCCGCCATGCCTATCTGACGGTCGAGCACCTGCTGCTCGCGCTCTGCCACGACGAGCGCGGAGCCGAGGTCCTGCGCCACTCGGGCGTGAACCTGAAGCGACTGCGGTCGGACCTGCAGAGCTACCTCGACGACGAAATCGAGAGCGAGCCGGGCGAGGAGCCGATCGAGACCGGCCAGACGCTCGCCTTCCACCGTGTGATCCAGCAGGCGCTCGCGCACGCCGACAGCGCCGAGCGCGAGGAGGTCGAGGCGGGCGACCTGGTCGCCGCGATCTTCCAGGAGCCCGACTCCCAAGCCGTGGCGCTCCTGCGCAAGCAGGGCGTCTCGCGGCTCGACGTGCTGAAGTACATCTCGCACGGCGTCTCGAAGCT
>CAZMKX010000363.1:0-4511 GCA_964566375.1 uncultured Myxococcales bacterium | reverse complement strand
AACGCGATCGTCGCGGAGCCCGCCACGCTCACCGGCTCGATCGGCGTGTACATGCTCCGGCCGTCCTTCTCGGAGCTGTACAAGAAGCTCGACATCGGCACCGAGCTGATCGAGCGCGGCCCGTTCGCCGGGGTCGGCAGCGGCGACCACCCGCTCACCGCGGAGCAGCAGGCGCGCACCGACAGCTTCATTCAGGCGAGCTACCGCGACTTCCTCGCGCGTGTCTCGACGGGGCGCGGCATGCCGACGGAAACGGTCGACTCGCTCGGCCGCGGGCGTGTCTGGCTCGGCAGCGACGCGCTCGAGCGCAAGCTCGTCGACGGGCTCGGCGGTCTGCGCGAGGCGGTCGAGCGCGCGCGCGTCGAGGCGGGCATCCAGAACGAGCCCGATCCGGTGAGGCTGATCCTTCCGGCACCGCCGAGCGCGGCCGAGCAGCTTCGCGAGCTCGTGCGCGGCGACGTCGCCTTCGGGCTGCTCCGTGCGCTCGTCGCCGGTCAGCTCCCGGATCCGCTCGCGGCGACGCTCGACTGGCTGCCGCTGGAGGGCGCCCTGGCCTACCTGCCGCCGTACTGGGTCGAGATCCGCTGAGCGCGCGGAAGCCGGTCAGCGCTTCGCGCCCGCGCCCGCCTCCGAGCTGATGTGCGGCAGCGTGCCGGGGAGCAGTCCGCGGTTCGTCGCGATCACGACGGGCGCCTTCAGCCGGCGCGGGTCGTAGAGCACCAGATCGGGGAGACCGTCGCCGTTCCAGTCTCCGCCGCGCACGCGCCCCATCGCCGAGATCTCCTGGCGACCGGCCTCCTCGGTCGAGATGCCGTCCTTCGAGCCGAGCCAGACTTCGACGTGCTCGCCGTTGCCCGGCGTGAGCATGTCGTCGAAGCCGTCGCCGTTCAGGTCGAATGCGCCGGTGGGGATGAAGCCCTTGGGACGGCCCGTGTCGAAGCTGATCGAGATCTCGAGCTTGCGCGTGAACCACGGGTCGCTCGCGTACACGCCGTTGTCGTCCGCCTTGTAGACGGCGAGCTGCGCGTCGACGGAGCGCGTGACGAGCGTCTCGACGAGCTCGAGCACGCTGAACGGCAGCGAGATGTGCAGGAGCTCGGGCCGGCCGTCACGGTCGAGATCGACGAGCTGGTCGGCACCCCAGCCCGCCGCGGTGTCGGAGACGTAGTCCGGCTTCGCCAGGTCCCATACACCGTCCCGGTTCAGGTAGATGCGCGTGACGGACTTCGCGTCGGTGATCCCGCCCGACATGTGCGAGACCATCAGGTCGAGCCTTCCGTCGCCCGAGATGTCGCGCGCGTCGCCACGGACGGCCCCGGAGCCGCGGATGTGGTCCTGCTCGGAGACCAGACCGAGCTTGTAGATGCGATCGGGGGCCTGCGCGAAGCTCGCGTCGGGGCGCTGCAGGAAGACGCGCACGTCGTGGCGGCCGAGGCTGACGACATCCGCCTTGCCGTCACCGTTCACGTCGCCGACTGCGAGCCGCGGCACGTCGAGCAGCAGCTGGATGTCGCTGTCGACCAGGAGCGGCCCCGGCCGCGGCGGCAGGAAGTAGTTCGCGCGCGCGCCCGCATCGAGCTTCGCCACGACCTCGCCCGAGGACGACAGGAAGACGGTCCGCGAGAGCATCGGCACGAGCAGTCGCGGCTCGGGACCGAATTCGCGGTAGATCATGTGCAGGCGGTCGAGACCGCGCTCGTCCTCGGTGGGAACCAGCGTCGAGCCGTCGACCGTGAGATCGCGCCGCGGCAGCCCCGGGTTCGAGAACGACAGGATCGTGAGCCCGCTCGGCCGCAGGAAGACGAGCTCCTCGCCCGGCAGCTCGGTGACGTCTCCGACGTCGTAGGCCGCGCTGTCCTCGGGAACCGGGACCTCGTAGGTCGGCTTCGCCGGGAGCGCGCCGTCCTCGTTCTGCGTCCAGACGCGGATCGTGCGCGTCTCGGCCGGTGGCACCCCGTTGAACAGGATCTGCAGCAGGTCGGTCCGGCCGTCGCCGTTCAGATCGGCGAGCTCCGCGGCCACCGTGCGCGCATCGCCGCTCTCGATCTGTTGCAGCGCGAACAGATCGTCGGCCGGCGCGCCGTGCGCGCTCGCGGGAGCGAGCGCCTGCAGTGCGAGAAGCACCAGGAGGATGCGCACGGCCACGGCCGCATCGTAGCGCAGGCCCGGGCGCTTCGGTCGGACTTCGCGACTCGCGCGGAACGGGACTCGTGAGCGGCTCTAGAGCCGCGGGCTGGCGCCGACTTCCTCGAGTCGCTCGCGCACCTTCTCGCGGCGCTCCACCAGCTCGCGGTGCGTGAGCGTTTCGACGTCGGCGGTGAGACCGAGAGACGCCTTCATGCCCGTGAGATCGATCGCGGCGATACCCGGGTCGAAGCCCAGGTCGCGCGCGATGCGCTCGCCGTGCTGGGTCGCGAAGTGGCCCCAGATCCGCGTGACCTCGGCGAACAGATCCAGATCGGGCGCGAGATTCGCGATCGCGCCGTCGAGGAAGATCATGTTCTTCACGTACAGCATCAGGTGCTTCGGCAGGCGCGCGCCGTGCGCGAGCAGGCCCTTCAGCACGTCCTGGATCTCGGAGACGAGCTCCTCGCCGGTCATCCGCGTCGGATCCCGCGGCGCCTGGTCGGCCTTGAGCACCGTGATCAGCGCACCGAGGTCTGCGTCGTCGGGCAGCGCGCCGAGGTCGCGGAACGCGGCGAGCTGCCCGCGGATGTCGTTCGTCGCGCCCGTCACCATCATGCGCAGGAAGGCCAGACGCTGCTTCTCGACCATGCGCCCGGTCATGCCGAAGTCCAGCAGGGCCACGCGCCCGTCGCGCATCACGAACAGATTTCCGCCGTGCAGGTCGCCGTGGAAGACGCCGTGGATCATCGCGCCCTCGAGGAACGAGATCAGCAGCGAGCGCAGCACCGCGGCCGTGTCGATCCCCGCCGCGCGCATCGCCTCCGCCTCTTCGTACTTGAAGCCGTCGAGGCGCTCCATCACGAGCATCCGGCGCGTGACGAGCGTCGGGTGCGGGCGCGGCACGATCACGACCGACGAGCCCGAGTCGCGCAGCACGCGCGCGATGTCGAGCATGTTCTCGGCTTCCAGCCGGAAGTCGAGCTCCTCCGAGACGGTCTCCGCGAAGAGCTCGACGAGCGCCGGCGGATTGGCGAGCGCCGCGACCGGAATCCGCCCGACCAGATGAGGCGCGATCCAGGCCATCGCGCGGATGTCCTTCGCGACGCGCTTCTCGACCGTCGAGCGCTGCACCTTCACGACGACGTTCTCGCCGCTGCGCAGGCGCGCCGCGTACACCTGCGCGATCGACGCGGACGCGAGACACGTCTCGTCGAACTGCTCGAAGACCTCGCCGAGCGGCCGGCCGAGCTCCGCTTCGAGCACGCGCCGCACGTCGCTCCACGGCTCGGGCGGGACGTTGTCGCGCAGCGAGGCGAACTCGGCGACGAGCTCCTCGGGGAAGAGCCCGCGGCCCGAGGACACGATCTGACCCAGCTTGATGTAGGCCGGGCCGAGCTTCTCGAACGCGCCGCGGAGCCGGCGCGAGAGCCCGGCGCGCGAGACGACCGCGCCGCGGCCGCGCTCGCGCAGCGACCAGAGCGCGAGCGCGGCCCCGATCCGCAGGCCTGCGCCGCCGAACCGGCCCAGCGGCGGAATCGCGCGGCGGCGCACCAGCTCGGGCAGGCGCGCGACGGTGCGGGCGCGGATCTCGGCGATGCCCGCGCGCCAGGTCATGCGCTCGGGGTCGACGATCCACGGGCGCACGTCGGAGAAGGATCCGGGCTCGGGGGGAAGCACGGACGCGAAGCTATCCCGGGTTTGCCGCCAACCGCAATGTCGGGCTCGGCTATGCTGCGTCCGGAGAGGCGAGAGGAGAGCCCGTCATGCGCTTCGAGAACGAGTTCGTGGTGCGCCGCCCGCTGGCAGCCTGCGCAAGCGTGCTTTCGAGCGACGCGACCATCACGTCCCTCTTCCCCGACACGCAGATCGTGTCGAATGCGGGCGGCGTGCGCGAGACGCAGACGCGTGTCAGCGCGCTCGGGGCGGAGTCGACCGTGCGTTTCAAGTTCCGCAGCCGGCCCGACGGCGGGATGCGCTTCGAGAAGATCTGCGACGGCAAGATCTGGCGCTCGCTCGAGGGCAACGTGGCGCTCGCCGCGGTGAACGACTCGACCACGCGCGTGGTGATCTCGCTCGACGGCAGCACGCGCGCGCTCGTGCCCGAGTTCACGATCAAGGGCCCGATGAAGGAGCAGCTCCAGCAGATGACGCGCGCGCTGCGCGCCCGCATGGACCAGGCGTAGCCGTGCCGTACGTCGAGTCGAGCGACGGCGCGAAGATCTTCTGGCAGGCGCAGGGCGAATCGGGCCCGACGCTTCTGCTCTCGAACGCCTCGTTCTCGACGCACCTGCACTGGGCCGGGCAGCTCGACGCGCTCGCCCGCTTCGCCCGCGTGGTGACCTGGGACTACCGCGGCCACGGGCTCTCCGACGCGCCCGAGGCGC
>CAZMKX010000362.1:0-4520 GCA_964566375.1 uncultured Myxococcales bacterium | reverse complement strand
CAATCAGGATCTGGTGCTGACGCACGTGCCCGATGGGAAGCGCGCCTGGGTCGACGCCACGCTCGCGGCGCACGGCGTCGCGAAGGCCGAGTCGCTCTCCCTGTTCCGCAAGCAGAGCTTCGGCTGCCCGGCGCTGCCGACCTGCGGCCTGGCGATGACCGACGCCGAGCGCGCGATCCCCGGCTACTGCGACGCGGTGGAAGCCGCGGGACTCGGCGACGTCGACGTGGTGATGCGCATGGCCGGCTGCCCGAACCACTGCTCGCGCCCGCCCTCGGCCGAGATCGGCATCACCGGCTTCGGCAAGAACGCGCACATGATCGCCGTCGGCGGCTCGCGCGAGGGCACGCGCATCGCGCGCGTGCTGTACGAGAAGATCTCGTCGGAGCAGATGGTGCCCGTGCTGATCGGGCTCCTGCGCGCGATCGAGTCGTCGAACCCGGAGCGGCTTCCGGCGGGCGAGTTTCTGCACCGAACACCGCCCGAGCAGCTTCGCGCGCTCGTCGGCGTCGAGGTCTAGGCGATGGCGCTGGTCGAGGTCACGGTCGAGGACGGCTTCGCGACGCTCCTGATCAACCGGCCCGAGGCGCTGAACGCGCTCTCGGGCGCGCTGCTCGGCGAGCTCGACGCCGCCGTCGCGCGCGTGGAGCGCGAGCCCGGCATTCGCGCGGCGATCGTCACCGGCGCGGGACGCGCGTTCGTCGCGGGCGCCGCGATCGACGAGATCGCGAAGCTCGACTCGAGGAGCGGCGTGGAGTTCGCGCGCCGCGGCCAGGCCGTGTTCTCGCGGATCGAGAACCTCGACAAGCCCGTGATCGCGGCGGTGAACGGGTTCGCGCTCGGCGGCGGTACGGAGCTCGCGCTCGCCTGTCACGTGCGGATCGCGTCGACCAAGGCGAAGTTCGGCCAGCCCGAGGTGAAGCTCGGCATCCTGCCCGGCTTCGGCGGAACGCAGCGGCTGCCGCGCCTGGTCGGTCGCGGCGTGGCCACCGAGCTGATCATCCACGGGGGGCACATCTCGGCAGAGCGCGCGCTCGCGATCGGCCTCGTGAACGAGGTCGTCGAGCCCGACGCGCTCCTGCCGCGCGCGAAGCAGTGGCTCGCGGAGTGCTTCAAGAACGGGCCGCTCGGCATCGCCGGCTCGCTGCGCGCGATCCGCGAGGGTCTCGACCTGTCGCTCGCCGGCGGGCTCGAGCGCGAGGCGCAGATCTTCGGCGCGCTCTGCGGGACGCCCGAGATGAACGAGGGAACGTCGGCGTTCCTGGCCAAGCGCGAGCCGAAGTTCTGACCGTCCGGTACTACGGCGGCGTAGCGGCGTAGCAGACCTGATCGATCCCAGGGGCCAGGGGCGTGGGCTCCAACGCTCGCTCGATCACGACCACGTCCAGCATCTCGCACGGCTCGGGGCTGTCGATGGCGGAGCATTTCTCGACACCCGCCGGTGTCAGGCCGAGGCCGGCCGGATCCGCGAGGCTGTCGCGGTACGCGTCGACGTCGGCACCGTCGACGATCCCGTCGTCGTCCACGTCGGCGCACTGACAGGCATCGCCGATGCCGTCGGGCGACGTCGTCATTACGCCGCCTCCGTCGGCCTGAAGCGGGTTGTAGGCGAACGGACAGTTGTCGCGATAGGCCGCGACGACGTCGGCGTCGGGGTCGAGGGTCGGGAATCCACCGAGCACGATGGGCCAGAAGCCCGGCGCGACCGTGCGCAGGGTCGACGTGCGGCCCGAGAAACCGAGTGGCTCGGATTGGCCGACGGAGGCACCGATGGCGCCGATCCGCGGAATCGAGGCCGTGCTGGTCAGAGCGGCGTGGCCACCGCCGTTCAGGTTCGAGCCGCGGATCCGGTAGTGCGCGCTCGAGAGCTCGACGGCGGCGGTGTCGGGAGCGATCGCTGCCGCGGCGAGCGCCACGAGACAGATGCGCATCATGAGAGCCACCGCGCGACCAGGGGCCAATGGCGTCGGTACGGCTCCAAGGTCGAGCGCGCTGCCGGGCGAGAAACGAGCTGCATCACGAGATCGCGCACCGAGTCCGTTATCGGTGGCGGCTGCATCGAACCCATCCGTGTGATCGACAAAGCTGAAGCATGGTTCGGACGAATGCGGTGAGGACTCAGGCGGGAGCGCTTCGAGTGCGTCGATGATCGCAGCGGACGTGCTGGTCGTCCGCCCGCCGAGCTGGACAAAAGGCGTCTGCATCGGTCAGCAGACCCGCAGGGTCTGCGGCGCGAGGAATCCCGACGGGTAGTCACTGCGCCGTTGCTGCAGCCCAATCGAGCCGGGCGCGCTCCGCGCCTCCTCGGTTTCGTGCGAACACAGGATCCCGTGAAAGACGATCTCGGTCACGTCGCCACATCGTGAGCGCAGGCGACTGAGAGATCAATGGCAACCTTCCCGACGCATTTTCGCGTTGCCACGCGGTCGCGCGCCGGGCAAAATCACGCACAGAGGCAGTCGATGAGAGCGAGGATCTGGCTCGGTCTGCTCGGTTCGTTCCTGCTGCTGGCGCCCGCCGGGGCTGCCCCGCTCGTGGTGAGCTACCAGGGTCTCCTCACCGACTCGGCGGGGATGCCGGTGAACGGCACGGCCGCGTTCGAGTTCCGGATCTTCGCGGCTGCGACCGGCGGCACGAGCTTGTGGACGGAGACGCAGCCGAGTGTGCAGATCGTCGACGGTGTGTACACGGTTCAGCTCGGCTCGGTCGCGGCGCTGCCCGTTGCGCTCTTCGATGGGAGCGATCGCTACCTCGAGGTAACCGCCAACGGAGAGCTCATGACGCCGCGCCAGCGCATGACTTCGGTGCCGTACGCACTGATGGCCGCGCGCGTCGAGCAGCCCGCGATCCCGGGCATCAGCTCACTCGCCGGCCTGCCGTGCAACGCCGCCAATCCCCTCGCCGGGAGCCTCGTCATCACCTACGCGACGAGCGGCGCGGTGACCCTGTCGTGCAGCCAGGTCTACACCCTGACCGTCGCGTCCGTCGGAGGCTTCAATCCGGCGACGCCAACGGTCTCGAGCAACCCTGCCGGAATCTCGTGCAACAGCAACCCCGGAAGCGACTGCACGGAGAACTACGTCGGCGGCACCTCGGTCACGATATCGTTCGGGGGCACCGGCTCCTACCAGTTCACGGGATGGACCGGAGACTGCACGGGAACGGGGCCCTGCGTGGTGTTGATGAACGGAAACAAATCCGTCACCGCGCATTGGTCGATCCTCTAGGCTGAACGAAGCGCGTGCCGAGCTCCGGAATCGGCCCGTCGGGCAGGCCGAGATCGCGCGCGCACTCGAGCTCGATCCAGCGAGCCCCCTCCTCGCGTGCGGGGTCGATGTCGACCAGCACGACGAGTGGTGACTCGGGCCAACGGAAGATCAGCGCGTCGCCCGAGATCCAGCCTGCGCCGCCGAGGAGCTCTCCCCACTGACGGCGCGCGGCTTCGCCCGAGCGTGCCGAGAGCCGCAGGCCGCGCACGCGCGCGGCGTCGTCGCGCGGCTTGGGCTCGGCGCGATCCTGCTCGTCGGGCCGAGGCCGCGACTCGACGATCTGCACGACGATGCCCTGCGCTTGCTTGGGGTGCAGGAACGCCTCCTGCCAGTGCGGATCGGAGCGGTCCATCCCGACGACGTCGTAGCCGAGCGACGCTGCGCGCGCGCAGATCGCGTCGAGGCTCGGCACCTTGAAGGTCAGGTGGTGCACGCGCGGCCCCCCGCGCGCGAGGAAGCGGTGCAGGAAGCCGTCGGGCGGACCCATCGGGTAGATGATCTCGATTCGTCCGCCACCCGCGAAAAGCCACTGCGCGAAGCCGAACGGCACGCCGGGATGACCGCCGGCGGGTGCGCCGCCGAGTGCGCCTTCCAGAAACGGCGCGGCGACCTCCAGGCGAGGCACACCGATCGCGACGTGATCGAGCTTGGTTCCGGCCATGCGCTCGACCTACAGCAATGCCTCGACGAGGTACGGACCCGGCGCGGCGAACGCGCGACCGAGCGCGGCGGCGAAGCCCTCGGCGGTGTCCACGCTCTCGCCGGGAACGCCCATTCCGCGCGCGAGCGAGACCCAGTCGATATTCGGCGGTGCGAGCTCGGTGAGCGCCCGCGCGGCCGGGCCCGGCTGCGAGATGTCGGCGCGCGCGAGCTCGACCTTCAGGATGCGGTACATGCGGTTCGCGCAGACGATCACCTTCAGGTCGAGTGACTCGCGCGCGGCGGTCCAGAGCGACTGCACCGTGTACATGCCGCTGCCGTCGGCTTGCAGGGCGATCACGCGGCGTCCCGGGCACGCGATCGCGGCGCCCACCGCGTTGGGCAGTCCCTGGCCGATCGCGCCGCCGGTCAGGCCGAGGCTCGAGTGCGGGAGCGCGCCGCCCGCGAAGCCGAACCACGGCGCTCCCGAGGTCGCCGCCTCGTCGACCACGATCGCGCCCTCGGGCTGGAGCGCCGCGAGCGTGCGTCCGAGCGATTCGGGCGTCAGCTTTCCGGTCGCCGGGGCGAGCGCGGCGCGCGCGGCGCGCTCGC
>CAZMKX010000361.1:0-4530 GCA_964566375.1 uncultured Myxococcales bacterium | reverse complement strand
CTGGAAGAGCAGAGCTTCGGCGCGACGACCGTCTGGTACGGCGCGAAGCGCGGCAAGTACCCGCACGGGAACTCGCTGGTCGTGCGCGGCGCGAGCGAGACGGTCGTGATCGATCCGTCGCTCGGGCTGGTGGCGCGGGGAGACGCGGCGCCGCGCGCGGACCGCGTGCTGCACAGCCACTGCCACGAGGATCACATTGCCGGCAGCTTCCTCTATCCCGACGCACCCTGGCACTTCCACGGCGCGGACCTGCGCGGGATCCGCTCGCTCGACGGGCTGATGGAGCTCTACGGCTACCCGGAGCCCGTCTACTCGCTCTGGCGCAAGACCGTGGTGTCGCAGTTCCACTTCACGCCGCGCCCCGACGCGATCGCCTTCCGCGACGGCGACGTGTTCGATCTGGGCGGCGGCGCGCGCATCCGCGTGATCCACGCCCCGGGGCACACGCGCGGGCACTGCCTGTTCCACGTCGAGCCGGACGACCTCGTCTATCTGGCCGACATCGACCTGTCGAGCTTCGGACCGTACTACGGCGACGCGTGGTCGGAGCTCGAAGACTTCGCGCGCACGCTCGAGGCCGTGCGCAAGCTCGACGCGCGCTGGTACGCGACCTTCCACCACATCGGCGTGGTAGAGGGCCGCGACGCGTACCTCGAGCGACTCGACCGTTTCACCGCGGTGATCGCCGACCGCGAGCAACGGCTGCTCGCGTATCTGGCCGAGCCACGCTCGATCGCCGAGATCGCCGAACACCGTTTCGTGTACCGCCCGCAGGACCCCGTGCCGTTCGCCGAGCCGGTCGAGCGGCGCAGCATGTCGCAGCACGTGTCGAGGCTGCTTCGCGCCGGACGCGTGCGCGAGGTCGAGCCGGGACGCTTCCAGAGGAGAGACGCATGAGCTCGTTCGTCCGCTACGAGGTCGCCGACGCGATCGCCACGATCACGCTCGACCGACCCGAGAAACGCAACGCCATGAGCTTCGCGATGCTCGGCGACTTCATCGACGCGGTGGAGCGCGCGGGCGCCGATCCCGACGTTCAGGTCGTGATCGTGACCGGATCGGGCGGTTCGTTCTGCGCGGGTACGGATCTCGCGGATCTCTCGAGCGTGCCCGGTGCGCAGCGCGGCCTGCGCGGAGAGGCCCAGGACAAGAGCCGCTGGTGGCCACTGGTCGCGTGCCCGAAGCCGGTGATCGGCGCGATCGACGGCGCCGCCGTGGGCATGGGTGCCGAGTTCACGAGTCAGTGCGACGTGCGCATCGCCAGCACGCGCGCGCGCTTCGCCTGGAACTTCGCGCACCGCGGTCTGGTTCCCGACACCGGCGCGGGCACATGGCTCCTGCCGCGCCTGATCGGCTCGGCGCGAGCGCTGCGTCTTCTCTACTCGGGCGCCTTCCTGCCGGCCGACGAGGCGCTCGCGATCGGCTACGTCGCGCGCGTCGTCGAGCCCGACGCGCTCGCCGACGCGGCGCGCGAGGAGGCGCGCGCGTTCCTGGCCGGGTCGCCGCTCTCGCACCGCCTGATCAAGGAGCTCGTCTACGGCGGCTTCGAGCGCGGTGTGCTCGAGCACATGACCCGCCACCGCGAGGCGCTCGGCGGCTGCTTCCGCTCGGACGATCACCGCGAGGGAGTGGCCGCGTTCCTCGAGCGCCGGCCCGCCAAGTTCACGGGGAGATAGCCCCACAAGCTGCCGGTTGCCGGGCACGCGGTGCGCGCACCGCGAGTTTTTTTACCCACGGCAGCTCGCGTTGTATAGAATGCTGCTCGGGAAGGGAACCCGTGGCAGCTTTGTTGGAGGCCGGGGTCGACGCGTATCGACTGCGTCTTCTCTGGTTGGGTGTGACTTCGTTCGCCGAGCGCGGGGCGCAGGAAGCGTCCGGCGAATCGGTCTGGCGTCTCGCCTACTGCGATCAGGCGGGCGCGTCGCTCTGCTTGGGCGAACGTGCGATCGCGCTCCCGCCGCGGCGCCCCATTCTGATCCCGCCGATCTGCGGCGACGCGCGCGCGGACGGTCGCGTCCGCCAGCTTCTCGTCGAGTTCGAGTTCGAGCCCGGCCACGACTACGCGCCGCTGGGCTCGAATCCCGGGCCTGAGCCGCTCGTGCTGGGCGCGGATGATCTGCGCGATCACCTCTGCGCGCGACTGCGCCGGGACCTGGGCGAAGCAGAGCCGATCCACTCCGCCACGCTCGCGCGCGCCAAGGCGCTGGTGCATCTGTCGGTCGCCGCCGCGTACGAGCTGGGCGGCCCCGCGCTCGCCGCGATCGACAGCTCCGACGACGGACCGCGTCAGGTTCAGCCCGTGCTCGACTACATCGAGGCCCACCTCGAAGAGCCCCTCGACAACCAGCGCCTGGCGGCCGTCGTCCACGCCAGCGAATCGCACTTCATCCGCCTGTTCCGGCGCGTGGTTGGCTGCACACCTGCGCGTCACGTGCAGGAGCGGCGCGTGCAGCGCGCGGCCGGGCTGCTGACGCGAACGAGCCTCACGATCGACGAGGTCGCGGAGCGCTGCGGCTTCGCGAACCGCTACCACTTCTCGCGCGTGTTCGCGCAACGTATGGTCGAGCCGCCGGGGCGCTTCCGAAATCGCCACGCGTCGCGCACCAGCGCGCCCGACAGCGGCTCGCCCGCGTGATCGCGCAGGATCAGATACACCGACGCGTTGCGTCAGAGCTTGCGATCCATCCCCGAGCGCTCATGGATACAAATCGGGCGGAGATCGGCATAGGCTTTTCGGAACTGCTGCGCGTAGCATTCCGGCTACAGTGCCGCCCGCTTCTCACTCGGAGGGAGGGATGAGGGTTTCGCTGCGGATGACTGGCCGAGGGGTCGCTAGCAACCTCGCGGCACTAATGGGAGGGAAGAAGAAAATGAAACGCATCCTTGGAACGGTCGTCGCGATCGCCGGCGTGCTGGCTCTCAGCTCGCTCGCAAGCGCGGCGCCCATCACGTACGACGTTTCGGGGCAGACCCGGACGTATACGGTGAGCAGCTTCGCGACGACGGCTTGTCCGAGCGGCCTCGCGGGCAACTGCTTCACGACCAGCAGCCTGGCCGGCAGCTCCATCACTCTCGAGTACGATGCCAATGGGGACACGTACTCCGGCGACGTCACGATCACGAGCGGAACGCTCTACTTCGACAACCTGACGTCCATCATCGGGGGCACCGTCAACATCCACACGCTTGGTTCATCGTCGATCTCGGGCGGTCTCGGGACGCTGACGGGCGATGACATCGTGTGGACGCAGCCGGCGGCGTTCACGACCACGGGCATCCTCGAGTGCTCGGGCGCCAACTGCGCAGCGCTGCAGCTGACTCCGGGCGTGCAGTACCCGATCGCGGTCCTGAACCAGCTCGGGAACGCCTCCGGGATCAACCCGATCGTTCTCGGCACCTGGGATCTCGATGCGGGTCTGGCGAACATCCTGGGCAGCACGCTCGCCGTGACCAACGTGAGCAACGTGGCTCCGGGTCCTGCGACCGGCGCGCTCACGTTTGGCCCGGTTAGCCTTGGCCGCACGGTTCCCGAGCCCGGCTCCGCCGCGCTCGTGCTCCTCGGCCTCGGCGCTCTCGCCCTGCGTTCGCGCAAGGCCTGATCGCGTCCGAAACGTAGGACACTGAATACGGGGCGGGGGTGGCGGTTTTCCGCCACCCCCGCTTTCGTTTGTGCGCGCAACCGAAACGCCCGGCCCTTCGTAGAGACTCGCAAGACACGAGGAGCGCGCATGCTGATCCGCAGGAATCCGCTGGGCGAGAGCCCCGAGCGCGAGGTCACCGACCTCGCGCTGTACCTGCGCAGGCGGGACTTCCTGCGGGCGGGCGCCGCGGCGGCCGGGGTTCTGCTCCTGCCGGGCTGCGGGCGCGCCGACGATGGCGAGGCGACGGTAGCCGGCTCGGCGACACAGAAGAGCCCGGTGCGTTCGCCCGACGGCTTCACGACCGACGAGCCGCAGACGCCGTTCGATGACGCGTCGAGCTACAACAACTTCTACGAGTTCGGCACCGACAAGGACGACCCCGCGCGCTACGCGGGCTCGCTCGTGACGAAGCCGTGGTCGGTCTCGATCGAAGGCGAGGTCGCAAAGCCGGGAAGCATCGCGCTCGAGGACGTCCTTTCAGGCACGCCGACGGTCGAGCGCGTGTACCGCCTGCGCTGCGTCGAAGCCTGGTCGATGGTGATCCCGTGGCGCGGGCTTCCGCTGCGCGACGTGCTCGCGCGATTCGAGCCGACCTCGAAGGCGAAGTACGTCGCGTTCCGCACGCTGCTCGATCCGGCGCAGATGCCCGGACAGAGGCGCGCGGTGCTCGACTGGCCCTACCGCGAGGGGCTTCGCATCGACGAGGCCATGCACCCGCTCGCGCTGCTCGCGACCGGAATGTACGGGCGCGATCTGCCCAATCAGAACGGCGCGCCGCTGCGCCTGGTGGTGCCGTGGAAGTACGGCTTCAAGAGCATCAAGTCGATCGTCTCGATCCGTCTGCAGGAGACGCAGCCCGAAACGACCTGGAACCAGTCTGCGCCGAACG
>CAZMKX010000360.1:0-4547 GCA_964566375.1 uncultured Myxococcales bacterium | reverse complement strand
GGAACGCCGGGCTTTTCGGGCGCCGATCTCGAGAACCTCGTGAACGAGGCCGCGCTGCTCGCGGCGCGGCGCGACGGCGACGGCGTCTCGATGCGCGACTTCGAGCGCGCGAAGGAAAAGGTCCTGATGGGCGCCGAGCGGCGCAGCCTGATCCTGTCGGAGAAGGAGCGCCGCATCACCGCGTACCACGAGGCCGGTCACGCGCTGATCGCCATGCTCGAGGACCACAGCGACCCGGTGCACAAGGTCACGATCATCCCGCGCGGCGGCGCGCTGGGAGTGACGATGACGCTCCCGACCGAGGACCGGTACTGCGTCTCGAAGGAAGAGCTGCTGGCGATGATCACGCGTGCGATGGGCGGACGCGCGGCCGAGGAGCTCGTCTTCGACCACTTCTCCACCGGCGCGTCGAACGACCTGACGCAGGCGACCAAGATCGCGCGCGACATGGTCTGCAGCTACGGCATGAGCGACAAGCTCGGGCCCATGAGTCTCGACGACGATCACTCGACGGTCTTCATCGGCCGCGAGTTCGGCGCGCCGTCGAAGCACAGCCCCGACATGGCGCGCCAGATCGACGACGAGATGTCGGCGATCCTGGTCGAGCGCTACGCGCGCGCGAAGCAGATCCTGATCGACCACCGCGAAGCGCTCGAGCGCGTCGCGCAGGCGCTGCTGGAACGCGAGACGCTCGACGAGAGCGACCTGCGCCTGCTGCTCGAGGGCCGGCCCCTGCCGGCGCTGCCCGAGCCCCTCGTGCGCGGGGCGGCCGGCGCCGCAGCGAAGACACCGGCCGAGTCCGAGGACGGCTCGCGGCGGCGCTTCGGAGAGAAGTCGCTGCCCGACCCCGAGCCGGTACCGGGATAGGCGGATGCCCGACCCGCGGCCGGACACGCCCTCCCGCGCGCCCGGTGCGCCGAGCGTCCCCATGCGGGTGATCGTGCTGGGCGTCCTGAACGTGACGCCGGACTCGTTCTCGGACGGAGGGCGCTGGCTCGACGCCGAAGCGGCCGTCGAGCGGGGCCTCTCGCTCGTCGCGCAGGGTGCGGACTGGCTCGACGTGGGCGGCGAGTCGACCCGGCCGGGCTCCGCGCCGGTCTCTGAAGAAGAGGAGCGCGCGCGCATCCTGCCCGTCATCGAGGGCCTCGCGAAGCGAACGGACGCGCCACTCTCGATCGACACCCGGCGCGCAGGCGTCGCCGACGCCGCGCTCGCGCGGGGCGCGCGCATCGTGAACGCGGTCGCGGGGCTGCGCGATCCTGCGCTCGCGGGCGTCTGCGCCTCCCACGGCGCGACGCTGGTCCTGAACCACATGCGGGGAGAGCCCGCGACCATGCAGAGGGATCCCGTCTACGAGGACGTCGTGGCCGAGGTGCGCGACTCGCTCCTGGACGAGGCCGAGCGCGCCGAGCGCGCGGGCGTTGCGCGCGAGCGGATCTGGCTCGATCCCGGCCTGGGCTTCGGCAAGCATCCGCGCGCGCACAATCTTCCGCTGCTCGCCGATCTCGATCGCATCGTCGCAGCCGGCTATCCGGTCCTGGTCGGTGCCTCGCGAAAGGCGTTCATCGGTCTGCTCACGGGTGCGCCGGTCGAGTGGCGTCTGCCGGGCTCGCTCGCGGCCGCGACGGCTGCCGTGCTCGCGGGTGCACGCGGGATCCGCGCGCACGACGTGGGCGAGACGCGGCAGGCGGTCGACGTGGCGTCCGCGATCCGCGCGGCCCGGCGGGCGGAATCCTCGTGATTCCGCTCGTCTACGCGTGGCTGACCGAGCGATGGGAGACGTTCGCGGAGAACTTCCAGCCGCTCCGCGACTCGCTCGACATCCTGGTCGTGGCCTGGTGCGTGTACTGGCTGCTGATGCGCATCCGGGGAACGCGCGCCGCCCAGATGGCGCTGGGACTGCTGATCCTGGTCCTGGCCTGGCGCCTCTCGGACCTGCTCGAGCTCGCGACGGTCTCGTTCCTGCTGGACAACTTCCTGTCCTCGGGGCTGCTCATCCTGATCGTGATCTTCCAGGCGGACATCCGCCGCGCGCTGACGCGCGTCGGCCGTGGGCTGTTCTCGTCCACGCGCACCCAGGCGGCGCACTCGATCGAGGAGATCGTGCGTGCCTGTCAGGCACTGGCGCAGCGCCGGGTCGGCGCGCTGGTCGCGATCGAGCGCGAGGTGCAGATCGACGAGTTCGTGGAGCAGGGCACACCGCTCGATGCGGAGCTCTCGCGCGATCTCTTGATCTCGCTCTTCCTGCCGTACTCGCCCCTGCACGATGGCGCGGCGATCGTGCGCCGGGATCGCATCGCGGCGGCCGGCTGCATCCTGCCGCTCGCGATGCGCGGCAACGTCCCCGGAACCCTGGGTACGCGCCACCGCGCGGCGATCGGCATCACCGAGGAGACCGACGCGCTGGTCGTCGTCGTGTCCGAGGAGACCGGCCGGATCTCGCTCGTGATCGGCGGCGAGATCCGCGAGGACCTCGACGGTCCGCACCTGCGACAGGCGCTGCTCGAAGCGACGGGAAGCGCGCGCGACCCCGAGAAGCCGACGGGCGGCGAGGTCGCGACCGACCCGGCGCGCGTCGCCGAGACCTGAGGGCGCGATGCGGCTCTTCGACAACCTGCTCTACAAGATCGTCGCGCTGCTGATCGCGTGCGTGCTCTGGGCGGCCGCGCAGGGTGTCACCGACGTGGAGCAGAGCTTCGACATCCCGATCCAGGTCGAGAACGTGCCCGAGGGCCTGGTGGTCGTGGAGGAGTCGGCGCACGAGATCAACCTGCGCGTGATGGGCAGCCGCGCAGCGCTCCGCCAGGTGACGAAGACCGTCCCGCACTACGCGGTGTCGTTCGAGGACGTGAAGGCCGGAGAGGCGCGCCTGGCCGTGAACAAGGATCTGATCTCGCTGCCGCGGGGCGCGCGAATCGCGGCCAGCTCGCCGTCCACCCTCGTGTATGCGCTCGAGACGGTGAGCTCGAAGACCGTGCCCGTGCGCGCCGATCTCTCCGGGGAGCTGCCCGCGGGCTTCAAGCTCGGCCGTGTGTCGCTCGACCCCAAGGAGGTCGAGATTGCCGGCGCGCGCAGCGCCGTGCGCAACGTGCGCGAGGTCGTCACGGATCGCATCGACCTCTCGAGCCTGCGCGAGACGACCACGCTGGAGAGTCCCGTGTCGCTGGGCTTTCCGCACATCTGGCGCAAGGATAAGAGCTCCGAGCCGATCCGGATCAGAGTCGAGATCGAGCCGATTCCCGAAACGGTGACCGGCGGCTGACGCGAGAGGACACGAATGGCAGCAGCACGAAAGCTCTTCGGCACGGACGGGATCCGCGGGCGGGCGAACGTCCACCCCATGACGGGCGACGTCATGCTCCAGCTCGGCCGTGCGTTGGCGCAGGTGTTCCGGCTCGGCCCGAGCGGTGGTCGCGCGCCGCGCGTGCTGATCGGCAAGGACACGCGCCGTTCCGGCTACATGCTCGAGGACGCGCTCGCGGCGGGGCTGTGCTCGATGGGCGTGAACGTGCTGCAGGTCGGCCCGATCCCGACGCCCGGGCTCGCCTTCCTCACCGTCGACATGCGCTGCGACGCGGGCGCGATGATCACCGCGTCGCACAACCCGTTCGAGGACAACGGCGTCAAGTTCTTCTCTCGCGACGGCTTCAAGCTTCCCGACGAAGCCGAAGCGCGAATCGAGGAGCTGATGGCCTCGCCCGGGCTCGAAGCGGCGCGCGCGCTCGGAGCCGACATCGGCAGCGCCCGCCGGATCGATGACGCGGCGGGCCGCTACATCGTGTTCCTCAAGAAGACCTTCCCGCGCCAGTGCACGCTCGAGGGCCTGCGCGTCGCGATCGACTGCGCGAACGGAGCGGCGTACAAGGTCGCGCCGACCGTCCTCGAGGAGCTCGGGGCCGAGGTCTTCGCGGTCGGCAACACGCCCAACGGCACGAACATCAACGACGGCTGCGGCGCGATGCACCCCGAGAACGTCGCGGCGGTCGCGCGCCAGTGTCGCGCGGACATCGGCATCGCCGTCGACGGCGACGCGGACCGCGTCATCCTCGTCGACGAGCGCGGCGAGATCGTGGACGGCGAGCAGATCCTGGCGATGTGCGCGCTCGAGATGAAGGGCCGGCAGGCGCTCACGCGCGACGCGGTCGTCGGCACGGTGATGAGCAACCTCGGCCTGGAGCGCGCGCTCGCCGGGATGGGCCTTTCGCTGATCCGCGCCGACGTCGGCGACCGCTACGTGGTCGAGGCGATGCTGCGCGAGAAGATCAACCTGGGCGGCGAGCAGTCGGGGCACGTCGTCTTCCTGGACCACAACACCACCGGCGACGGAATGCTCACCGCCCTGCAGGTGCTGGCGCTGATGCGCCGCGAGGAGCGGCCCCTCTCGGACCTCGCGCGCGTGATGGAGCCGACGCCGCAGGTTCTGCGCTCGGTGCGCGTGCGCAGCAAGCCGCCGCTCGAAGACCTGCCGGGCTTCACGCGCGCGCTCGCGCGGCTCGACGCCGACATGGCCGGCCGCGGCCGGATCCTGGTGCGCTACTCGGGCACCG
>CAZMKX010000359.1:0-4558 GCA_964566375.1 uncultured Myxococcales bacterium | reverse complement strand
GAGCAGCTCGAGGTCGTCTTCGACGAGCGCGTGCCGGTCCTCGCGAGCGGCCTGGGCGACCCGGGCCCGGTCGTCCCGCAGGCACACGCGCAGGGCATGAAGGTGATCGCGCTCGTGGGGAACACGCGGAACGCCGAGCGCGTCGCGTGGAGCGGCGTCGACGTGATCGTGGCGCAGGGCTACGACGGCGGCGGACACACGGGGCGGATCGGCACGCTCGCGCTGCTGCCCGCGGTGCTCGACGCGGTCGACGTGCCGGTGATGGCAGCGGGGGGGATCGGAGACGGCCGCGGTCTTGCGGCCGTGCTCGCGATGGGCGGCGTCGGCGCCTGGCTCGGCACGCGTTTCGTCGCCAGCCGCGAGGCGTTCGGGCACGACGCGTACAAGCATCGGATCGTCGAGATCGACGACGAAGGCACGACCGTGACGCGCTGCTTCTCCGGGAAGCCTTGCCGCGTCGTTCGCAACCGCACGACCGAGGCCTGGGAGGATCCCGATCTGCAGAAGCGGATCCGCCCCTTCCCGCAGCAGTTTCGCGTGGTCGCCGACTGGCTCGGCGCCGATCCCTACACCGCCGGGCGTTACGAGGGAAAGACGGACGTCGGGGCGCTGGCGGCGGGACAGTCCGCCGCCGTCATCCACGAGGTGCTGCCCGCGGCCACGATCGTGAACCGGATCGCCGACGAGGCGAGCGCGGCGCTCTCGCGGCTAGGCGCGCGAGCGGCGCACGATCAGCGCCGTCACACCTAGCCCGATCAGGACCAGGCTCGCGGGCTCCGGCACGGGCACTTGCAGGGTCGTGTCGAAGCGCACGATCGCAGGCGTGCCGCTCGCGCCGGTGCTGAAGAAGACGGTCAGGATTCCCGACTCCGGGTCGTAGTCCGCGCCCTCGGCATCGCGCCACGGCTGATCGAAGAGGCTCTCGAAGTTCTGCACCGTTCCCGTGCCCGGCCCGTCGAGCGTCTCGAGAATCTGGCCGGTGAGATCGAGCACGAACGCGCTCGAGTCACCCCCGGAGCTGTCATCGGTCATGATGACGGTCGAGCCGTCGAGATCGATGTTTCCGGACGCGTCGAACGCGATGTTGATCACGTCGAGACCCGAGAGGTCGTCGAAGTTGTCCCCGAGCGGCACCGAGAACAGCTTCGTGAAGCCCGTGATGCCCGCGCCGGCGACCTGCGCCAGATACACTTCGCCGGGCGCTTCGACCGTCTGCCCCGTCGGCGTCCGCCCTTCCTCCGCAAGCAGCAGGAAGACCTGACCATCCGAGGGACGCGCAAAGGCGGAGATCGCCTCGAACTCGTCGAACGGCTGGTTGTTGTCGGGGTGGTTGGGAAGCGTGAAGCTGATCGTTCCGGGCGTGGCCGCGGGGACCGCTCCGCCGCCCGGATTCGCGGGGATGACGAACTCTCGTACGCGGTTGTCGTCGTGCTGCCCGATGATCAGGTTTCCGTTCGGAAGCACGTCGATCGAGCGGAGCTCCGTGTTCAGACCACCGATGTTGACGCTGAAGTTGTAGAGGAAGGCGCCCGTGTTCACGTCGAGTACGGTGACGAGGCCCTCCGAGTCGTGGGGGATGTAGATGCCGGCGTTAGGGCCGCTCGGAATCACGGCGATCCCCTCGGCGTCTCCGGGAGCTCCGTTCAACGGGAAGTTCTGCTCGACGGTGAGGGTGAGCGCCGACGAGATCGCCGGCGAGCCCATCCAGGCCCCGATGCAAGCCAAAGCCAGCCACCTCAGCGCGCGCATGAGTCGATCCTCCGGATTGCGGAAGCGTCCGATTAGAGGAATTTCACCTCACCGCCACCCCCGGCGTCAACGCATTTCTGCGTTACACCCGGCGCATATCAGAGCAGCAGGAAGCAGAGTCCGGCGACCACGGTCGGCACCAGGGCCCCGAGCAGGAGCCCGGTGGGATGGACCGACCCGCCTGGGTAGAAACGCCCCAGAATGGCCTGCCCGGCCGGGTTCGGCGCATTCGCAATCACGGTCAGCCCGCCGCCAGCGACCGCCCCGGCGACGACCGCGTATTTCGACTCGAGGCTGAAGCCCGGCACGAGCGACGCGAGATAGGTGATGGCCGCGTTGTCGTTGAAGGCCGTCAGCGCGACTGCGCCGAGGATCAGTGGAAGCTCGTCGAGCCGGGTCAGCACCGGCTCGATCCACCACTGCTGGAGCGATCCGTGGATGACCAGACCCCCCAGGAAGAAGCCCACCAGAATGGGGCTGCGCAGCTGCATCTCGCCCTGGTGCTCGCCGGTCGCCGTCATGAACGCGATGCAGAAGAGCAGCGCCCCGATCACCAGGGCGGGCGCGTGCACCGTGAAGACGACCCAGGCGAGGAACGCCAGGTGCACGAGCGTCACCCACGCGGGAATCGGCCCGCTCTCGGCGCTCGCCTCGAGGGAGGGGTTCGCGCGCGTCCGGACCGCCAGGAGCGCGAACTCCTTGCGGAAGAACAAGGCGTACGCGGCGCTCGAGAGCGCGATCGCGAGCACGGCCTTCCAGCCGAAGCTCGCGAGCATGAACGGCGTGTCCCAGCCCCAACGGCCGGCGACCATCAGCACCGGGGGCGCGGCGAAGTGCGTCAGCGTCCCGCCGATCGAGATGTTCACGAACAGAAGTCCGACGGTTCCGTAGCGCAGCGCCTTGCTCGGCTCGAGCACGAAGATCCTGCGCGCGAGGAGAAGCGCGCAGATGGTCATCGCCGCCGGCTCGGTGATGAACGAGCCGAGTACCGGCCCGGCGGCGATGACCGCGAGCCACCAGGCGAGCGGCGTGTCGCCGGCCGCGCGCGCGAGCGTGCCGAGCAGTCGCTCGGCGAGCCCGAGGATGGGACGCGTCGCAGCGAGCACCATGACGACGAACACGAAGAGCGGCTCCGCGAAGTTCACGCCGTGCGACATGAACGCCTCGACCGCCCCCCAGCCCTTCAGCAGCGTCAGCACCAGCAGAAGCGGCACGACCCAGAGACCGAAGACGGCCTCCACTTCACCGAAGAAGTGCAGGATGTTCCCCGCGAAGGTGTGACCGAGGCGCTTGGAGTACTCGAGGATCCTCGGCGCAGCGAACGTGTGGAGCACCGCGCACAGGAAGATCCCCGCGGCGACGGCGTTCACCGGCTCGAGCTCGACTCTTTGCACGAGCACGTCGACGAGCGCGACGCCTTCGCTCGCCGGGTACTGGTCGAGCGGAAGGGGAATCCCGCTCGCGCTTGAAGTCGCCATTTCCGAACGTGGAATCAGCGGAGTCGGCTACAACCCGCCCATCTGCCCAGGCACGTGGTTCGAGCAGTGGAAGTGGACCATGCGCCAGTCCCCGTCCAGCCGCTGCCAGATCTCGGTGCAGCGCGCGTCCTGCGCGACCTTCCCCATCGCGCCGAAGTCCGCGCGGAAGTCCAGCGCGTAGACGACCCACGCCGCGTCGCCCGAGACCGTGACGCGCTCCTCGCGGACCACGCACTCGGCCTTTCCGCCGGCCGACAGGTTGCGCAGGAAATCCCAGAGCTCGCAGATGTGATCCACGCCGACGTAGTTGCTCTGGTTCAGGTTGAACCAGGTCAGCGCATCCTTGCCCGGCGCCATGTGCGCGCGCAGGAACGGTACGTCCCCGGAGCGGTTCGCCTCCACGAAGCCCGCGTGCAGCTCGCGAACGCGCTTCTCGTCGCTGCTCATCGCCTTCCTCCGACCTCGTTTCGCGCCCGACCCAGCTCCGCGACGATCGCCGGAAGCTCGTCCGGCGCCGCGAAGATTCCGACCGCCAGCTCGTCGATGCCCGTCTCCGCATAGCGCCCGAGCGCGGTCGCGAGGCCATCGGGCGTCGAGACGAGCGCGATCTCGTCGATCACCGCCGGCGTGAAGAGCTTCGCCATCGCGAAGGGTCCGCCGCGCGCCGCCGCTTCCTCGATCGCACCCTCGGGCAGGACGCCTCGCGTGAGGTGGGCCACCATCGACGGCTCGCCCATCGCGAGCAGCGGGACGACCATCGCGCGCGCCGCGTCGAGGTCCTTGGCGATCACGCCGAGCGAGAGCGCGGTGACCCGGAAGCCCGCCCGCGGCTTGCCCTGCTCGGCGAGGACCTGCGAGACCCGCGCGACCGTCTCGCGCAGGTAGGCGCGCGACGCGCCGACGCTGAGCGAGACCCCGTCGGCCACGCGCGCAGCCGTGTCGACCATCCTCGGGCGCACCGCCATCACGTCGATCGGCGGCGGCGGCCCGAGCGGCGCGAGCTTCAGGCCGCGAAACGCGAAGTCGGGGAATTCGACGTTCATGTCGCTGCCCGCGAGCGCCTCGCGCAGCGCGCGCACGAACGTGGCGGTCGAGCGCGCCGGAGCGCGCACGGGCTTGCCGAGCTTCGCGACCAGGGACGGATCGCCCGTTCCGACCTGCACGCGCACGCGCCCGGGCGCGAGCTCGCAGAGCGACGCGAGCTCCATCGCGAGCACGCCCGGATGACGGCTCGCGGGCGAGAAGCCGACCAGGCCGATCTCCAGCCGCTCGGTCTCGCGCAGGTACAGAACGCTCGGGGTGATCGCGTCGTGGAAGCCGATGTGCTCGGC
>CAZMKX010000358.1:0-4558 GCA_964566375.1 uncultured Myxococcales bacterium | reverse complement strand
TTGTCGCAGACGTCGCCGACGAGATCGCTCTCGGTGTCCGCCTGATTCGTGTTGGCGGTGACGGGGCAGTTGTCGGTCGCATCGGGGACGCCATCGGCGTCCGCGTCGGGTGCACCGGGCCCGCTGCGCAGATCCCAGCCGCGTGCCGTCCCGTGCAGGCGTCGCCACGGGCCGTGCGCGGGCTTGGCCGGCGCGGTGATTCCCGCCTGAGTCACGCGGAACGGCGCGCGCAGCGTGCGCGCGCGCCAACGGTACGCCGTACCGGGCGCGAGGCCGCTCACGGTCTCGGTCAGCGTGAGCGGCGCGGCGCTCGCGCCTACATCGGTCCACGAAGCCGAGCGGACCGAGAGACAGCCGACGGAACCGAACGGCAGCGTCTGTGGACACGCCTCGATCTCGAGCTTGATGCGTCCACGCCCGCCGGGATCGACGTTGCTCGCGCGCACGCGGAACGAGGTCGCACCGGCCAGCGAGCCGAGCGGCTGCACCGTGCGGTCGAGACTCGTCTGGAGCTGGTGTGCGCGCACCGCGCGCGCGGGGCTCGTGCTTCCCACCTGGCTTCCGTGGTAGAGCCAGACCTCTCCGACTGCGGAGAAGGCACCGGGGAACGTCACCTCGACGTCGGGCGCGCCCGCGGCCACGTCGGAGAAGCCGTCGCCGTTGTAGTCGCCCACGCCGTCGACGCTCGCGCCGAAGAGCTCGAACGTGTTGAAGCCGCGGAAGAGCGGCGTGCCACCGTTGCCGAGCTCGTCGCCGACGACGCCCGTGGCGCTCCCCGCGTAGACGAAGGCCGAGCCCGCACCGGGAAGGCCGTTCACCTCGTAGTACGGCGCGCCGACTACGACGTCGGCGAAGCCGTCGCCGTTCACGTCTCCGGCCGCGCCCGCGCTCGATCCGAACGACCCATCGGTGAGCGCCGGCGCGAGCACGCGCGCAGCGGCGCCGGGGTTTCGCCCGACGACGCCGGCCGCGCTGCCGTGGAAGACGAGCGCAGCGCCGCGGACGCCGCCGTTCACGTCGAAGAACGGCGCGCCGCTGATGACGTCGTCGAAGCCGTCGCCGTTCACGTCGCCCGCGAAGGCCACGCTCGTGCCGAGGTTCGCATTGCTCTGGTCGGATTCGAGGCGCGCGTGTGCGCCGCTCGGTCCGCCCGTCGCGATTCCCGCGGCGCTGCCGAGCAGCACGAAGGCCGAGCCTTCGTCGCTCTGCGTCGCCTCGACGTCCTGGTAGCGGGGCGAGCCGACGATGACGTCTGTGAAGCCGTCGCGGTTCACGTCGCCTCCGCCCGCGACCGAGGCTGCGCCGGCGAACGCCTGGTTCGTCTCGAAGCGCGCACTCGCCGTCGCCACGCCCTGACTTGCGATTCCGGCAGCGCCGCCGTGGAAGACGAACGCGGCGCCTTCGTCGGTCTCGCCCGCGTCGTACAGGTCCGCGGCGACGATCACGTCCGCGAAGCCGTCTCCGTTCACGTCACCCGCCGACGCGACGTCGTTGCCGAATCCTGCACCGGTCTGGTTGCCCTCGATCCGCGCCGCCGCGTTGGTCGGATTCGTGCTCGTGATTCCGGTCGCCGAGCCGAGCAGGATGAAGGCCGCGCCTTCGTCGTTCTGGCCCGCGTCGTAGCTCGCCGAGCCGACGATCAGATCGCCGTAGCCGTCGCCGTTCACGTCACCCGCGGAGCGCGCGCTGTTGACCTGCGCACCGCTCTGATCCGTCTGGAAGACGGTCGTCGCCGTCGTTCCGCCCATGTACACGATCGCGGCGCCCTCGCCCGCCTGGCCGCCGTCGAAGCCGAACGCCGCGACGACGAGATCGGCGCGGCCGTCGCCGTTGACGTCACCCGCGGGCGCGACGTCGTAGCCGAAGCGCTCCGCCGGATGCGCCACGACCGGATTCGTGGGGAAGTCGATCGTCGTGAACGGGAGCCGCACCGTCTGGATTCCCGCGCCGCCCCCGAAGAAGACGAGCGCGCGTCCGCGGTCGCCGGCGGGCATCGGGAAGCCGTGGTCCTGGTTGGGTGCGCCGACGACGAGGTCGCCGTAGCCGTCGCCGTTCGCGTCACCGCCGCCGGATACCGATGCGCCGAAGGCCGCCTGGTCGAAGCCGCCGACCTCGATCGCCGGGTCGAGCCGCGCGAACGCGCCGTTCTCGTTCTGGATCCCGATCCCGAAGGGGCCGCCCAGAAAGACGAACGCGGCCCCGACACCGTCGTAGGTCGATGCGCCGATCGCGAGATCGGCATAGCCGTCGCCGTTCGTGTCGCCGAGCGTGGAGACGCTCCCGCCGATTCCACCGCCGGCCTGAAGCCCCGTGACGGAGTAGTGGGCCGACTCGATCGGGCCGCTCGCGATCCGGGTCGCGCCGCCGCGCCACACGAAGACCGCCCCCTCGCCGCCCGAGAACGCGGTGTAGCCCTCGGCGCCGATCGCGAGGTCGGCGTAGCCGTCGCCGTTCGTGTCGCCCGCGCCGGCGACGTCCCAGCCGAAGCGCGAGAACGCGTACACGCCGTTCAGCCGCGTCGTGCAGGTCGCGAGCGTCGCGCTCGCGATGCCCGACGCCCCGCCGTACTGCACGCAGGCGGAGCCGCTCGACGTCGTGACGCCGGGCGCGCCGACGACGAGATCACCGTAGCCGTCGGAGTCGAGGTCGCCCGCGCCCGCGACGGAGTGTCCCAGATTCCCGAACTGGACGTTCGACTGGATCGTCGCGCTCGCCGTCGCTGGATTGCCGTTCGCGACGCCCGTGCTCGAGCCGAGGAACACCCACGCGCCGCCCTCGTCGGCCTCGGTCGGGAACGTGCTCTCCCAGAGCGACGCGCCGACCGCGACGTCGCCGTAACCGTCGCCGTTCACGTCGCCGATTCCAGCGACACTTCGCGGTGTATTTCCGAGCAGCGCGCCGATCTGGTTCGACTCGAGCCGGGCGGAAGCCTGCGCGACGGAGCCGACTTCCCGATTGAAGCCGTCGAGGACGGTGCCTGCGATCCGGTTGGCGCTGCCGAGGAAGACGAACGCTGCGCCTTCGGTGTCCTGGCCGGCGTTGTAGCGGCCCGCGCCGGCGATCACGTCGGCGAAGCCATCGCCATTCACGTCGCCCGCGCCCGCGACGCTGGTCCCGAGCTGCGCGTTCGCCTGGTCGGACTGCAGCAGCGTGAAGACCGTGCGAAAGCCCGACGGCGCGCCGTAGAAGATCGCGATCACGCCTTCGTCGGTCTGTCCCTGGTCGAAGAACGGCGTGCCGACGGCGACGTCCGAGAAACCATCGCCGTCGACGTCGCCGGCAAAGGCGACGCTCGTGCCGGTTCCACCGCCGAACTGCGGCGCCGTCGGCTGCGGGTCGAGCACGACGTCGATCACGTTGGTGAGGATCGGGTCGACGATCAGCGGATAGCGCGCCCCGTCGTCGCCGACGACGATTCGCGCGCCGCCGGCATCCGCGAGCTCGAAGCGCGAGGGAAGCACGCGCCCGTCCGCATCGGTGACGTGCAGCTTTCCGTAGCCGAGCCGCCGACCGGCGTCGCTCGCGAGCTCGAGGTCGGCGCCGCGTCGCAACGCGCGCGCGCCGTCGAGCGCGAGATCGAAGGCGAGCTCGCCGTCGCCCGCGGGGCGAGCCGAGACCGTGAAGCCGTGCTCGAGACCGAGCGGCGAGTTCACGAACCACTCCACGAGCCCGTCGCGCCGGATCTCGACGCGCTCTCCGTGCGATACCACCTCGCCCGGCGACACCGTCTGGCGTTCATCCCCGCGGCCGATCGACGCGAGCGAGATCGCGACGAGCAGCTCCGGCTCGGCGCCGACGCGATCTTCGACGCGCGCGCCGCGTCCATCGAAGTAGGTGCGCAGATCGTTCGCGCGATTCGGCGCCTGCAGGCCGCGCTCGGTGCCGCTGGCGCGGTACTCGAGCGCTGCCAGCTCGGCGATGCGCTCGCCGATTCCCTTCGTCCCTTCCGACCGCCCGGCGGTCTGGGGGCGCGGCCCGCCGCTGCAGGCCAGCAGAACGGTCAACGCGAAGAAAGCCGGGATGCGACGCTGCATGCGGGAACCTCCACTGTCGGGACTCCCACATCATGCGCTTCGGACGGGAGAGCTCAGTGAAGAACTTCGCTCTTCCGTGCGAATCTTCCGCTCAGACCTTCTCGCGCAGTCCGATCACACGCGAAAGTGTCTTTCCGACGGTCTTCTCCGACCAGGCGAGTACGCGCTTCACGACGTCGAGCACGTCTCCCGGGCCGGGCCAGTGCGCGCGCACGAGATCGGGGTGCACGTGGTTCACGACGTAGGAGACGGCCGCGGCGGCGATCAGCAGGTCGTCCAGAAACCCGAGCGGGCCGAAGAGGATCTCGGGCAGCAGGTCGATCGGCGAGAACGCGTAGCCGATGCCGAGCGCCGCCACGGCCTTCGCGCCCGCGGGCACGCGCGGGTCGCGCGCCAGGCGATAGAGCAGCACGACCAGGTCGGGCAGGAACAGCAGCAGGTCCCGGATGCCGACGCTGGCGCCGGGCTGATGCGCGATCACGCGCGCGCGCAGCCGGTCGTAGACGCGCTTCTCTCGCGCGCGC
>CAZMKX010000357.1:0-4577 GCA_964566375.1 uncultured Myxococcales bacterium | reverse complement strand
AAGCTGCCGATGCACGCGCCGAAGACGAACGCGAAGCCCACGAGCACCGAGAAAGGAACGCCGGCGTCGTGCATCGCCCGAGCTTAGCGTGGCTCAGCGGAAGTCGCGCCGCTGGAAGAGCACGATCGCGCCCGACATGAGCACGAACGAGTAGAGCCACGCGTAGAGCGCGGCGATTCCCACGCGCGCCAGATCGATCGGCCGGCCGGCGCTCGCGTCCGCCTTGATGTCGAGGCGGTCCAGGTTCGGCAGGGTCCAGTACAGCGCGTCGAGCAGCTCCTTCAGCCCGGGCAGGTCGGACTTCGAGCCGAAGGCACGCAGGTCGGTGAGCAGGTGCCCGATGATCCACAGCGCGATCGTGAACATCCCCGACAGGTAGGGCGTCGTGAAGCTCGAGAAGAACATCGCGATCGCGGTCACGAGCGCGAGCTCGCAGTAGATCAACACGATGCTCCAGACCAGTCCCATCTCGAAGTGCGCGCCGGTCCAGACGAGGACCCCGAGGAAGCAGGCGCTCATGATCGCGACCTCGACCGCGAGCAGGCTCAGCAGGCCGAAGTACTTGCCGAGCAGGAACTCCCAGCGCTTCACGGGCTTGGCGAGCATCGTGTAGACCGTCTTCGTCGAGAGCTCCTTGTGCACGAGATTGATGCCGACGAAGATCGCGATCAGTACGCCGAAGAACGAGATCGCCGACAGACCCACGTCGCGGTAGATGCGGTCGTCGCGGCCGATCTGCACCTGCGCGAGCAGGATCGAGCTCGCGATCATCAGCGCCGCGAACAGCAGCAGGTTGTAGAGCAGCTTGTCGCGCACGGCCTCGCGGTACGTGTTCGAGGCGAGCACCCAGATCCGCCACAGAGAGCTCATCGCTTCGACTCCTGGCGCAGGCCTTCCATCAGCAGGTCCTCGAGGCTCCGGCGCTTGGGCACGAGGCTGCGCACACGGCCACCGCTCGCGCGCACGAGGTCGAGCGCCTTCTCGGCGGAGGACTCGTCCTCGAACTCGAACAGGAACCGGCTGCCCTGCTCGACCGCGCGATGCGCCATGCCCTGCAGCGCGCCGTGCAGCTCCTCACCGATGCCCTCGACCACGAGCTCGGCGCCGACCATCTCCTGGCCGAGCAGCTCGTCGAGATAGCCCTGCGTGACGATCTTTCCGTTCAGGATGATCGCGACCTGGTCGCAGATCACCTCGGCATCCTCGAGGATGTGGGACGAGAAGAAGACGGTCTTCCCCTCGTCGCGCAGCGACAGGATCAGGTCTCGCACGTCCTTGCGTCCGATCGGGTCGAGCCCGGACATCGGCTCGTCCAGGATCACCAGGTCGGGATCGTTGATCAGCGACTGCGCGAGGCCGGCGCGCTGGCGCATACCCTTCGAGTAGCGGCGGATCTGGCGGTCCTCGGCACCGGCGAGGCCGACGCGGGAGAGGAGCTCGGGGATGCGCGTGCGGCGCACCGACTTGGGAATGCCGAGCAGCGCGCCGTGGAAGTCGAGGAACTCGCGGCCCGTGAGGTAGTCGTGGAAGAACGTGCCCTCGGGCAGGAAGCCGAGGCGCGCGCGGCTCTGCACGTCGCTCACGGGAAGTCCGTGAAGCCAGGCCTCGCCCGAGGTCGGCAGCATGAGACCCGTGAGGATCTTGATCGTCGTGGTCTTTCCCGAGCCGTTCGGCCCGATGAAGCCGAAGATCTCGCCGGCCTTCACCGACAGGTCGATGCCGCGGACCGCTTCGACCGCGCGCATCCAGAAGCCCGTGCGGTAGACCTTCCGCAGTGCGCTCGTCCGTATCACTCTCCGCCTCCCGGTCTGGGCATGTTCAGCTTCATGACCTCGTACTCGAGGTCCGTTCTCGCGCGTCCGTCCGCGATCGCGTATGACCCACCCTTCGGATCGCGCGGCTCGTTCGCGAGCGCGCCCGACGCCACGAGCTCGGCGACGGACTTCGGCTCGCGCCCCTTCTCGGCGCGGAACGCCGCGATCGCGGCATCGATCTGCCCGAGATCGCGGTTGATCCAGATGTCGAAGTAGCGCTTCTGGAGCTGCGCCCGGATCTCCGGCGTCTCCTCGTTCTGCAGACGCGCCGCGATGAACTGCATCGCAGTGGTGGGGTCGCCGGCATGCGAGTACAGCCGGCTGACCAGGAACTGCAGGTACGGCGGACCGCCGAGCGCGAACGCGCGCTCGAGATGCTTCGCGCCCAGCGTGTGCTCGCCCTTCTCCATGAAGTACTGGAAGCCGAGCAGGAAATGGATCCGCCAGTAGTCGCTGTTCGCCACGCCCTTCTCGAGCAGGCGGATCGCCGCGTCGGGATCCTTGCGCAGTCCGTTCAGCACCGAGGCCATCACGACATAGGCGGTGTCGAACTGCGGATCGATGTCGGTGACCAGGTCCGCGAGGCGCTCGGCCGCGGGCCACTGCGCGCTCGACGAGTTCTCGTCGCCCACGTAGTAGACCGTGCGGATCCAGAACAGGTCGGCGACCGCGCGCTCGTAGCCGAGCGAGAGCACGCGCAGGACGTCTCCGTCCGGAAGCACGCCGACTTCGCCGTCGGGCGTGCGCTCCACGATGCGGCCTTCGAGCCGCAGATTCGATCCGTGCACGGCCCAGGCGGCGATGACCACGCACGGCAGGAGCATCGCTTCGAGCGGAATGCGGAACTGGCGGAGAACCATCTCGCTGGGAGGATCGGAGTTGCCTCCGACCTGCTTTAGTCTGCGGCCCCAAAAGAGAAAGGCCCGGCGGAACGGCATCGCCATCCCGCCGGGCCCGAAGCGAGGCGCAACGACTTAGAACGTGTTGCGGCCCATGTCGATCTCCTCGCAAGGAGCGACCTGACCGAGCACCGAGGTCACCGCGCCCGTGGCGTCCACGGTCACGGGGCCCAGCGTGCCGCACACCGCCGTCGTGAAGCCGCCCGGCGCCGGCGCGAGGCCGGTGATGTCGGGCTGGTTCACGCCCCAGCTGTTCAGGTTGGTGTCGCCGTCGATGTCCGCCACCGCGCCGACCACGAACTGGTTCGACGAAGCGGGCGAAGCGACGGTCGCCGCCGCAACCTGGGTCTGCAGCTCGTACGTGTAGTACACGTCGCCTTCCGGCTGCCAGCCGATCCAGCAGAAGCCAGGATCACCCGCCGTGAACGCCGGGAGCGGAGCCGGGCAACCCGCGGGGTTGAACGGCACCTTCAGCTGACCACCCATCGCCGCCGGGGTCTCCGGGAAGTCCAGGTACGTACCGGCGTCGGCGAAGTAGGACTCCTCCGCCGTGCGGATGCCCGCCAGGTTGACCTTGCTCTCGCCGGCCTTGGCGCGAAGCTGGAACTTGATGAAGTTCGGGATCGCGATCGCGGCCAGGATGCCGATGATCGCCACGACGATCATCAGCTCGATGAGCGTGAAACCTTCACGCTTCTTCAAGTTGTGAATCACTGAGTGCATTGTATCTCCTTGCTGAGTACCGTACTCGAGAACCGGAGCCCGGCTTCTGGGCTCCACTGCCCGAACGCCGGGCTGACCCGGGGCATGAGCAAGGGCCGTGCCCGAGACGATCTGCCGGTCCACGGGCATGCAGCTCCGCGGTCCAGGACCGCGATCCGGAACACCGCGACGTCGTCGCGCCCTCGCGACACCCGAGCGTGTCGCCCGTCACCGAGTGACGTTTTGCGAGGGCCGCAGTGACGAGGATCGTCACCGCCGGCCGAGCCATCAGGCGTCTCCATCGTCCAGGTGGAGCTTCTCGAGGCGGTAGCGCAGCGAGCGGAAGGTCACGCCCAGGAGCTGAGCTGCGCGCTTCTTCACCCCGCCCGCGCGAACGAGCGCCTCCTGGATGAGCGAGGTCTCGTAAGCCGCGAGAAGCGCGTCGAGATCGACGCCGCCGTCCGAGATCCGCGCCTGCGGTCCGGTCGCGGCAGGGCGGCGCACGGTCGCGGGCAGGCACTCGAGCGTGATGCGCGGCGTTCGCGCCAGCGTCACCGCTCGCTCGACGATGTTCTCGAGCTCGCGCACGTTGCCCGGAAAGGCGTAGGCTTCGAGCGCGGGCAGAACCTCGGGCTCGAGCTCGCGGACGTCCTTGCCGAGCTCGTGCGAGAACTTCTCCATGAAGTGGTGGATCAGCTGCGGCAGGTCCTCGATCCGCTCGCGCAGCGGCGGGAGCTGGATCTCGATCACGTTCAGGCGGTAGAAGAGGTCCTCGCGGAATCTGCCCTCGCGGACCTCCTCGTCGAGACGACGATTCGTCGAGCAGACGATCCGGACGTCGACGTGGATCTCGCTCGTCCCGCCGACCCGCTGGAACGTGCGCTGCTGGATCGCACGCAGGACCTTCACCTGCAGCAGCAGGTCCATGTCTCCGATCTCGTCGAGGAAGAGCGTTCCACCGTTGGCCACTTCGAACAGGCCGGGCTTGTTCGCGGAGGCACCCGTGAACGAGCCCTTCACGTGACCGAACAGCTCGCTCTCGAGCAGGTTCTCGGGAATCGCGCCGCAGTTCACCGCCACGAACGGCTGCTCGCGGCGATCGGACAGGTTGTGGATCGCGCGCGCGATCAGCTCCTTGCCGGTGCCGCTCTCGCCGGTGATC
>CAZMKX010000356.1:0-4594 GCA_964566375.1 uncultured Myxococcales bacterium | reverse complement strand
GGTTCGTCGGGCGCGCGACGAGGCCCGTCTGGCTGATCGTCACGCGGTAGCGCGCTCCGTCGGCCATCGGCAGGTACGTGGCGTTTCCGTACACGGCGTCGACGAAGGGCAGCCACTTCGGGTACGCGCGCGCGAGCAGCCACAGGTCGACGCGCGGCGACGCTCCCAGCGGGTACACGGTGCGGGGCTCGCGTCGCTCGGCGTCGATGTCGCGGTAACGCCCGCCGATTCGCTCGAGCTGGTAGCGCGCGTCGAGCCCGGCCGCGTTCGCCCAGCCGCGCCACTTGAGCACGCGCGCATCGAGCTGCCACTCGTCGCCGGCGAGCTCGAAGGTCTGCACGTCCCCGCTCGGCGCGCGCGTCAGCGTCGCGCGGAAGTGCTGCGGACCGAGCGCCTCGAAGACCAGGTCGGCGACCGGCGCCTCGTTCGTGAGCCGCGCGTAGGTGCGGAACGTCGCCGAGCCCGCGATCAGCGCGGCCGCCAGCGCCACGAGCAGGATCCCGCCGAGGGCCGAGCGCGTCGCCGCGAAGACGCGCGCGCGCAGGAGCCGGCGCAGCGTCACCGCGAACGCGATCAGCCCGAAGGCGGCGAGCGCGATCGCGATCGCGTCCGGGTCGACATCGGGCATCGCGTCAGGACTCCTTGCTGCGGACGGTGCTGCGGAAGGGCTCGACGAGCTGCGGCAGGTAGCCGCTCGGCACGCGCTCGCCGCTCGCCAGACCGTACGCGCCGGGCCAGCGGCCGCGCGGCAGATGGAAGGTACCGAAGATCCGGTCGAGCACCTGCAGGTGCACCGCGAAGTTCACGTCCACGGCCTCGGCATCGGCCGCGTGGTGCCAGTGGTGGAACTGCGGCGTCGCAAGGATCCCGCGCAGCGGCGCCATCTCGAAGCGCAGGTTCGCGTGGATGAACGTCGCCTGGATCGAGACGAAGACCACGTAGGCGAAGAGCGGCGCCTCGGCGAAGCCGAGCACGTAGATCGGGACGTACGAGAGCCCGCGGGTCACGGCCACGTCGACCAGATGCAGGCGCGAGCCCGCCAGCCAGTCCATCGACTCGGCGGAGTGGTGGATCCGGTGGAAGCGCCAGAGCCACGGAACGCGGTGGAACGCGCGGTGTACCCAGTACTGTGTCAGGTCCGCGACGAACAGGATCGCGACGAACTGCACGACGAAGGGCAACGCGGCCACCCACGCCTGCGCTGCGGGGTGCGAGGCCCAGTCGAAGAAGATCATCGCGGGCTGCAGGGTCAGCAGCGTCGTGACCTGCACGAGCAGCGTGCTGACGAAGAAGTAGGAGAGGTCCGTGCGCCAGTGCGAGCGGAAGACCGGCTGCTCGGGCAGCCGCGCGAAGAGCCGTTCGAGCGGGATGAAGATCGCGGAGTACGCGATCAGGTTCAGCAGCGACCAGTCGAGCCCCAGGAAGGGGCCGTCGCCGAGCTCGCCATCGATGGGCACGCGCGAGCCGCCGAGCAGCGCCGCGACGAGCGTGAGCGCGATCCCGCTGGCGCCGAGCCGCTTCGAGGGGCGAAGCAGGAGCGAGAGCACGCCGAGCCCGAAAGCGCCGACCAGCACCAGGTGGAGCAGCGCGCGCACGGTCGGCACCGGGTACAGCCCGCGCAGCTCGGGCACGGTGAGCAGCTCGGGGAAGTGGAAGCACAGCACGGCGCCGAGCCCGATCGCGCCGAGCGCCACCGAGAGCACCCCGCTCTGCCAGCCCGAGCCGAATCGCCGGTTCCCGGTCATGCCGAGGGCTCATCGGCGAACGCGCGGTCGTCCTGTCGGGGCTCGAGCCCGGTCGCACACGAGATCGCGCGCTCGAGGGCGGGGAAGAAGCCCAGCGCGTCGAGCGCCCGGTTGCACCAGCCGGTGGCGATGCAGTAGTCCGTCACGTGCGGCTTCGTGTGGTGGCGCGCGTGCGGCGCGCGGCCGAGGATCAGGCCGGCGCGCTGCAGCCAGGCCACGACACGCGGGGGTGTCGACTGGTGCGCCCACTGGTGCACCTGATTCGTGGGCAGCGCCGTGGTCGCGAATGCGAAGAGGAACACGGCCGCGACCCGGCCCGCCTCGCTCGAGAGCGGGGTCAGACACGCCGCGAGGAAGAACGGAATCGTGACGAGCGCGACGTCGCCGTTGCAGTCGACGAAGCCGCGGCGCAGGAAGTCGCGCGGGTTCACGTGGTGGACGCGAAACGGCCGGATCAGGCGCCGGCCCAGGACGGGCAGCGACTCGCGGCCCCAGGTGTCGGCGATCCAGTGCACGACGCCCGACGCGAAATCGGCCGCGATCGCGCCGAGCGCGACGGCTGCGAGAACGGGCCACGAGAATGCGGGCGGCGCGCTCGCCAGGCGGGCGACGTTCAGACCGAGGAGCGCGAGCGCCGCCGCGATCGAGAGCGCCTCGCACGTGCGCGTCGCGCGGCCCAGCTCGTCGTGGCGGGGAAGGCCATCGTCGCGGGGCATCGGGCTCGGCTAAGCCGCGATCACCACGACGTATCCGTCCGGGTCGCGAATCCAGATCTCGTGGTGACCGGCATTGGGGTTCAGGTGCGGCTCCTCCAGAATTTCCGCGCCAAGCGCCCTCGCGCGTGCGACCGCGGCGGTGAAGTCGCGGCTCTGAAACCACAGGAGGACTCCGTTCCCGTGCGGTCGCACCTCCTCGCGCCCCATGTGCGGATGCTCGTGGCTTACGGTGTCCCACGCGTGGAGCTGAAGGATCAGCTCGCCGTCGAAGGTCAGCCGCTCGTACTCCCGGCCACCGTGACCGCTCTTGCACTCGAGCAGCTCACGATACCAGCGGCTGCTTCGCTCGACGTCTCGCACTGCGATCAGAGGTTGCGCGCGCACGAGAACCTCCCTTCAGCTCCACAGAGGATCCGCGCTGACGCGCCAGCCGTCGAGCGCGTCGAGCCGCGCAAGCCATTCGCGGATCCGCGGGAAGCGCTCGTACGGAAACCCGCCGTGGCGGAAATACGTCGTCATGCCCGCGACGCCGAAATCGGCGAGCGTCGGCGTGGGGCCGAGCAGGAAGTCGCGCGTCCCGAGCTGCGCCTCCAGAAGCGCGAGATGCGGCGCGAGCTTCGCGTCCGACCAATCCGGCGCCGCTTCGGGCGCGGGAATCACGGCCGGAAGGAGCCGATGACCGACGCACGGCGCGAGCACGCTCGAGAGAGCGGGCTGCCACGCGGACGCCTCCCAGAACAGCCAGCGCAGGACCTCGGCGCGCGCGCGCGGCTCGCGCGACGAGAGCCGGAAGTCCCCGTGCGCCTCGGAAAGGTAGACGAGGATCGCGTTCGACTCGCGGAGCGTGAATCCGCCGTCGACCAGCACGGGGACCTGGCCGAGCGGGTTCAACGCCAGGAATTCCGGTGCCCGCCCCTCGCCCGCGTACACGTTCACGCGTCGGACCTCGAGCGTGAGGCCCAGCTCGCGCGCGACCGCGAGCGGCTTGCGACCGTTCGCCGACAGCGGCGTGGTGTAGAGCGTCAACACGGCGCGGGATGGCTCCCTTCCGTACGCACCCCCGTCTCAGCGGCTCGCGCTCGCCCGTTCCGGCGGGGCGGAAGACTTCAGGATTCGCGAGGGTACGCCGTAGCGATGCAGGCTGATCGCCTCGACCCGCTTCCAGTCGATCTGCGCAGCCTGCTTCCCCGCCGCGCGCGTGATCTTCTCGCGCAGCGCCTTCGAGATCGTCGCCGGTCCGAGCGCGGTCTTGCCCGTTTCGTCGAGCTCGAGCGACTGGTCGGCGTCCAGGTTCGCTTCCATGTACAGGTCGTCGCCGATCCAGCCGACCTTCACGGGCTCGTTCACGACGCGCACGGTCGTTCCGGTCTTCACCAGCGCGAAGAGCTCCGCGATGTCGTCGGGATACAGGCGGATGCAGCCGCGGCTCGAGTGCCGCCCCACGCCCTGCGGATAGTTCGTGCCGTGGATCAGGTACGTGGGCCAGCCCAGGTACAGCGCGTGCTCGCCGAGCGGGTTGTCGGGGCCCGGCTTGATGGTCGCGGGCAGCTTCGGATCGTCGCGCCGCGCGGATTCTCCCGGAACCCAGCTCGGCTTCTCCTTCTTCGAGGTCACCTTGGTGACACCCATCGGTGTCGCATAGCCGTCCTTCGCGATGCCGATCGGATACGAGCGCGGCGGCTCGCCCTTGGCGAAGTAGTAGAGCCGCAGGTCGCCGAGGTTCACGACGATGCCCTCGCGTGGACCGCTCGGCAGAAGGCGCGCCTCGGGCACGATCAGCCGCGTACCCGCGGGCGGAAGCCACGGGTCGATGCCGGGATTCGCGGCCAGCAGCTCGACGTAGCCTACGCCGAGCTCGGGCGCGAGGTCGACCAGCGTGTCCTCCTTGACGGTCTCGCGGAAGCGGATCGCGCCGATCAGGTCCGGGGACGGCGGCGGCGTCTCGAGCAGGTAGCGCGGCTTCGGCGGCGCGGGCTTCGCCAGCCAGTGGTCGAGCGCCACGCAGCCCGAGGCCAGGAACGCGACGAGCACGAGCGCGCCGAGCCGGATCACGCGCTCAGGGTCGAATCTCGATGGGCGTTCCGTCATCGACGAGCTCCCAGATCTCATCCATCTCGTCGTCGGTCACTCCGA
>CAZMKX010000355.1:0-4607 GCA_964566375.1 uncultured Myxococcales bacterium | reverse complement strand
TTCCACCCCGCCCCGCCGCGGTCGTACGACGAGATGTGGGGCAACGTCTCGCGCGGCGGCGGTTGAGTCTCACCGCGCGGTCCCCACGCCTGGCTCGAATCGTGCAGCACTGACGTTGCACGAGGTGGACTTGAAGGCGAACGCGCTCCGCGCGGTCGTTGCGCGATGGCTGCGGCCGTCGTTGCAAGGATCGCCTTGGGACAATGAAGAATTGATCCGCGAGGATCTGTTCGGCGGAGAGCGCCTGGAGCAGCACGGCGAGAGCCTTGCGGTCGCGCAGCGGATCACGACGAGGCCCCGCGCCACACGCTCGCTGGCGCGCCGTCTGGCCGACAACCATCGGGTGCTTGTGCACGCGTATCGCGAGATCGCGGGCGTCATCGACGCGGGTCAGCCGATCACGCCTGCGGCGGAATGGCTGGTCGACAACTTCCACGTCGTCGAGGACCAGATCGACGAGATCCGAAACGATCTTCCGCCGGGCTACTCCCGTCAGCTGCCCAAGCTCGCCGACGGTCCTCTCGCCGGCTATCCGCGCGTCTTCGGCGTCGCCTGGGCGTTCGTCGCGCACACGGACAGCCGCTTCGATCCGGAGCTGCTGCGGCGCTTCGTCGCGGCCTATCAGCGAACTCAACCGCTGACGATCGGCGAGCTCTGGGCAGTGGCGATCATGCTGCGGATCGTCCTGGTCGAGAACGTGCGGCGCGCCGCCGAACGAATCGTGCGCGGTCGCGAGGCGCGCCTCGGCGCAGACCGCGTCGCGAATCGCCTTCTCGGCAGCGAAGGTGCCGCGTCGGAGCCGCTCGGCGAGGTGCTTCGCGCGTACGAGGACGCGCCGCTTCCGCGGACCTTCGCGGTGCAGCTCGTGCAGCGATTGCGCGATCAGGATCCGCGCGTCACGCCCGCGCTGCAGTGGCTCGACGAGCGCCTCGAAGCGCAGGGGACGACGGCCGAGGAGATCGTCCGCAACGAGCACCAGCGACAGGGCGCGATGAACGTGACCGTGCGCAACGCGATCACGAGCATGCGCATGATCTCCGCGATCGACTGGACCGAGCTCTTCGAGGGCATGAGCACGGTCGACGCGGTTCTGCGCGACGGAAGCGAGTTCGCGCAGATGGACTTTCCGACGCGTGACCTGTATCGGCGTGCGATCGAGGAGCTCGCGCGCGGAGCGAGGCGCAGCGAGCTCGACGTCGCGGGCGCCGCGCTCCTGGCCGCGCGAGGCGCTCCATCGACTTCTCCCCGCATGGCCGATCCGGGCTACCACCTGATCGGCGGCGGCCGGAGCCGCTTCGAATCCGCGCTCGGGTTCCGGGCACCCGTGTACCGCTGGTTCGGTCGCCTGAACGCCGCAGCGGGGATCTTCGGGTACCTCGGCAGCATCGTCGTCTTCACCGGCCTGATCCTGAGTCTCGCGCTGCTCCTGATCGCGCCGGCGCTCGGGGGCTGGTCGCTCGGGGCGCTGGCGCTGCTGGGACTCATTCCCGCCACGGACGCGGCGCTCGCGCTGGTGAATCGCGGCGTGGCGAACCGTCTGCGTTCGCAGGTGCTTCCCGGCCTCGAGCTCCGCGACGGAATCCCGTCGACGCTTCGCACGCTGCTGGTCGTGCCCACGCTGCTGACCTCGAGCGAAGGGATCGCCGAGCAGATCGAGCGGCTCGAGGTCCACCATCTGGCGAGCGCCGACGGCGACCTGCGCTTCGCGCTGCTCTCGGACTGGGCGGACGCCGCGACCGAGACGACGGCGGACGACGACGCGTTTCTCGCCGCGGCGCGCGGCGGCGTCGCAAGCTTGAACGCGCGCTACCGCCCGCTGCCGGACGGCGAGCGCTTCCTCCTGCTCCACCGCCGCCGCGTCTGGAACCCGGCGCAGGGCCGTTGGATCGGCTGGGAGCGCAAGCGTGGAAAGCTGCACGAGCTGAATCGCCTGCTGAGGGGCGCAACCGACACGACGTTCGTAGGCGTGGAGGGTCGGCCGCCGGCGGTGCCCACGGGCGTCCGCTACGTGATCACGCTCGACGCGGATACGCGCCTTCCCCACGACACCGCGCGACGGCTCGTGGGCAAGATGGCGCATCCGCTGAACCACGCGCGGCTCGATCCCGAGCGGCAGCGCGTCGTCGAGGGCTATGGGGTGCTGCAGCCGCGCGTCACGCCGTCGCTGCCGCTCGGCCGCGACGGATCGCTGTTCCAGCGCACGTTCTCGAGCGCGAGCGGAATCGATCCGTACTCCGCCGCGGTGTCCGACGTGTACCAGGACCTGCTCGGCGAGGGGTCGTACGCGGGCAAGGGCATCTACGACGTCGACGCCTTCGAGCAGGCACTCGCGGGCCGCGTGCCCGACAACACCATTCTGAGTCACGACCTGTTCGAGGGTACCTTCGCGCGCGCCGGACTCGCCTCGGACGTCGAGGTGGTCGAGGAGTTCCCGAGCCGCTACGACGTCGCGGCGCTGCGCCACCACCGCTGGGTGCGTGGAGACTGGCAGCTGTTGCCGTGGATCCTCGGCATCGCGGGCGAAGGCCTGGATCGGCACAAGCGCGCGATCCCGCTCTCCAGTCGTTGGAAGATGGCGGACAACCTGCGGCGCAGTCTGTCGCCGCTCTCGAGCGTCGCGGCGCTCGTGGCCGGCTGGACCCTGCCCGCCACGTCGGCGCTGATCTGGACGGCCTTCGTCGCGCTGACCGTCACGCTGCCCGCAATCCTGCCGGCGCTGGCGGCGATCGCGCCGTCCCGCGCCGGCATCTCGCCGCGAAGCCACCTGCACGCGCTCCGCGCCGACGCCTGGCTCGCGCTGCGCCAGAGCGCGCTCTTGATCGTCTTCCTCGCGCACCAGGCCTGGCTTCTCTCGGACGCGATCGCACGCACGCTCTACCGGCTGCTCGTCTCGCGCCGGAACCTGCTGGAATGGGTGACGGCCGCTCAGGCATCGATGGGCGCGCACGCCGACCTGCGCGGCTTCCATCGCCAGATGGCGGGTGGTGTGGCGATCGCGGTGTTCGCGGCGATCGTCGCCGCACAGCTTCCGCTTCGGAACACGGCAATCGCCGCACCGTGGCTGGTCGCCTGGCTGCTCGCGCCCGCGATCGCCTACGCGTCGAGCTCTCCGTCCAGGGGGACGAGGCGCGTCGAGCTGTCCGCGGCAGACGAGCGCCTGCTGCGCTCGATCGCGCGCAGGACCTGGCGATTCTTCGAGACCTTCATCACCCCCGCGGATCACATGATCCCGCCGGACAACTTCCAGGAGGATCCGCGACCGGTGATCGCCCACCGCACGTCGCCGACGAACCTGGGCCTGTATCTGCTTTCCGCGGTCAGCGCGCGCGACTTCGGCTGGATCGGGACGAGCGTCCTCGTCGAGCGCCTCGAAGCCGCGCTCGGCACGATGTCGCGTCTCGAGCGCCATCGCGGGCACTTCTACAACTGGTACGACACGCAGGACCTGCGGCCGCTCGCGCCGCTGTACATCTCGTCGGTCGACAGCGGGAATCTCGCGGGACACCTCCTCGCGCTTGCGAACGCGTGCCGCGAGCGCTGCGCCCTGCCTGCCGACGGAGCCGAGCGATGGACAGGGATCGAGGACGCGCTCGAGCTCACGCGCGAGACGCTGCGCGCGCTTCCGGACGACCACCCCTCGCTCACCGTGACGCGCCAGCACCTCGAGGACGCGCTCGATGGCCTGTCCGTTGCGCACACGCGTCTTCCCGTCGACGCGCTCCTGCCCTACGGCTCGACGATCGCGGACATCGCGCGCACCCTGGCCGAGGAGCGAAGCGACGACGGCGGCGCCGAGCTGATCTTCTGGGCCGAGGCCACGCAGCGCGCGATCGAGAGCCACGCTCGTGATCACGCGCTCGGCGACTGCTCGGACACCCTCGGTTCCCGACTCACGGCGCTCGAGGCGCACGCGCGACGGATCGCCAACGAGATGGACTTTGCGTTCCTCCTCGACCCGGAGCGGAAGCTGCTCTCGATCGGATATCTGACGGCCGAGGGAACGCTGGATCCGAGCTGCTACGACCTTCTCGCCTCCGAGGCGCGCCTGGCCAGCTTCGTCGCGATCGCGAAGGGAGACGTGCCGGCGAGGCACTGGTTCCGGCTCGGGCGCGCGGTCACCGCCACGGACCGGAGTGTCGCGCTGATCTCGTGGTCGGGCTCGATGTTCGAGTACCTCATGCCGTCTCTGGTGATGCGCGCACCCTCCGGGAGCCTGCTCGAGCAGACCAGCCGCGTCATCGTCCGTCGTCAGATTGCCTACGCCACCGAGCTGGGCACGCCGTGGGGGATCTCGGAGTCGGCCTACAACGGGCGCGACCTCGAGCTCACGTACCAGTACTCGAACTTCGGCGTGCCCGGACTGGGCTTGAAGCGCGGGCTCGCGGAGAACGCGGTGGTGGCTCCGTACGCGACGGCGCTCGCGACGATGGTGGATGCCGAAGCCGCCGCGCAGAACGCCGCGCGGCTGATCGCCGCCGGCGGGCTCGGCCGGTACGGCTTCTACGAAGCGCTCGACTACACGCCCGCGCGTCTCCCCGCGGGAAGCGACGTCGCGATCGTGCGCGCGTACATGGCGCATCACCAGGGCATGACGCTGGTGGCGATCG
>CAZMKX010000354.1:0-4625 GCA_964566375.1 uncultured Myxococcales bacterium | reverse complement strand
TGTGGACGTTCTCGAACGACTTCACGTTCCTGCTCGGCATCCAGCTCCTGAGCGGGGTCGCCTGGGGCGCACACGAGCTCGCGACCTTCCTGCTGTTCTTCGACGCCATCCGGCCCGAGGAGCGCACGCGCCTGCTCACCTGGTACAACCTGGCGAGCGCGACCGCGATGGTCGGCGGCACCGTCCTCGGCGGCTGGCTGCTGTCGACGCACGGCGTGGACCTCGCGGGCTATGCGACACTTTTCTGGATCAGCGCAGGTGCGCGGGCGCTCACGCTGCCGCTGCTCGCGTGGATGCCCGACGTGAGAATCGACGCCGCGCCACCGGCCATGCGCACGCTGGCGATGCGGCCGTCCGCTGGCTCGATCGACCGGCCCGTGCTCTCCGATCGAGAGGACAGCGTCGTCGAGGGGCCGGCCGAGCCGGGCGATCCGGCGGAGGTGGCTCCGATCAAGGCGCCGAGCTAGCCGCTCGAAGTCGCTCGAGCGCCTGCGCGGCCCGCGCGTCGCCGGGCAGGAGCGCGAGGTGCCGCTCGTACTCCGCGATCGCCTCGCCCGCGCGGCCCGAGCGCTCGAGCGCGACGGCGCGGTAGAAGTGGCGTTCGCCGAGCCCTCCCGTCGACGGGTCGAGCGCGAGCGCGCGCGCGAGCGCATCGGCGGCCTCCGACGCACGGCCGAGGCGGAGCAGCACGAAGCCGTGGTTCGCGTTCGCCCGCTCGTGCTCCGGCGCGAGCCGGACGGCTTCCTCGAGCTGCGCCAGGGCCTCCTCGTTTCGGCCACGCGCGGCGAGCTCGATGCCGGCTTCGGTGTGCGCGAACCAGTTCCGGTCCGTCACTGCGACCGCGCGAAGCCAGAGGGCGAGGTCGTCGGCCCAGTACGCGAGCTGAGCGCGCGTGGTCAGGGCGAAAGCGATCAGCACCGCTGCGAGCGCGCCGACCGCGAGCCCGCTCGACCGCTTCACCCTCGACACGTCTGCAACGAGCCAGACCAGCGCGATCCATACGCCGATCTGTGGCAGATAGGTGTAGCGGTCCGCGGTCGCCTGGAAGCCGACCTGGACCAGCCCGAGCGTGGGCCCGAGCGCGAGCGCGTACCAGGCGAGCCCGGCAGCGACGTACGGCGCGCGCCTCCGGACCGCGACCGCGACGAGGCCGAGCGTCAGCACGACCCCGGCCGACACCGCGACGACCGCCGCCGGCCAGCGCCCGGGATGCGGATACAGCACCGCGAGATCGGCGGGCCAGATCGCGCGCCCGAGCTGGCCGGCCAGCGTCACGATCGCGTTCGCGACCCGGTCGCCGAGCGCGATCTCGGGGTGGATCGCGTGCACCTGGGCGCGCATCGTCACGAGCGAGGACGCGAGCGAGAGCGCTGCGAACGGCAGCTTCTCGACGACGCGCAGCCCGCGCCGGAGCGGCCACGCGTCGAGCACGAGCAGGAGCAACGGGAGAGAGACCAGCATCGGCTTCGCGAGCAGGCCGAGAGCCAGGGCGCCGAGCGCGAGCGTGTACGCCGCGCGCGAGCCGCGCCTCGCGAAACCGTTCCAGGCGATCAGCGCCAGGAGCGCGAAGCACGCGCAGAGCAGGTCCTTCCGCTCCGCGATCCACGCGACCGACTCGACGCGTTGCGGGTGGAGGGCGAAGAGCGCGGCGACCGCGGCGCTGCGGCCGTGCGCCCGCGTGAGCCCCGTGAGCCAGAGAAAGACCAGACACGCGTTCAGCGCGTGGAGAAGCGCGTTCTCGACGTGGGGCCCCGCGGCGTCCGACCCGAAGAGCTCCACGTCCGCCATGTGCGAGAGCCACGTCAGCGGGTGCCAGTTGCTCGCGTGGAAGCTCGTGAACGCCCAGCGCGCGCTCTCGGCGGTGAGTCCCGCCTGAACCCGCGGATTCCTCGTCACGTACTGCTCGTCGTCGTAGTACAGGAACGGCAGCGCGCGCACGGGCGCGTACACCGCGAGCGTTGCGACGACGAGCGCCGCGCAGACGAGCCAGCGCATCCTAGGTATCGCGCGACGCGCGCAGCTCGAGGCGATGCTTGCCGGGACCGAGCTCGCGCGCGCCGCCCGCGAACGTCCAGCCCGGCGGGTCGAGGATCGCCGCGCGCGTTCCGCCGGGAACCTCGAGCGAGATCTCGACCGCCTCGCCGCTTCTCGACCAGTCGACCCGCACGTCGCCCGCCACCGTCGGGAAGACGCCGCGCGCGAAGGCGAGATCCGCGGGCTGCGGCGAGAACCGGAGCCGCGCAAAGCCCGGGTCGAGCGGCTCGACGCCGAGCACCTGCGTCGAGAGCTGGAAGACCGGCGTCGCCGAGAAGCCGTGACACAGGCTCGCGGTCGGGGCGAAGCTCTCCCACAGCGTGGTCGCGCCGCGGGCGAGCATGTCGCCGTAGCGCTCGCGCACCCCGCGCAGGGCGGCGTCGAACCGTCCGGCCTTCGCGAGCGCGCCGTATACGAAGTGGCTGTAGAACGTGTTCGCGAGCACGACGTCGTGGATGGGGTCGAAGGCCTCGCCGGTGGGCGCGATCGGCGGTGCGGCGGTGAACTTCACGCGGGCGGGATCGGAGATGTAGTCGGCCATTCGCGCCCAGCGCTCGCGGGGCGCGACGTCCCACAGGATCAGCGCGGCGTTCGCGTGCTGCGAGACGCGCGCGTCCCGCGCGCCCGTCTCGGGATCGACGCAGTCGACGTACACGCCACGGTGTTCGTCCCAGTGGCGCTCCGCCAGCGCGCGGGCGATGCGGTCGGCGAGCGCGTCGTACTTCCGGGCCGCGCGCGCCGACTCGAGCGCGTGCGCGAGCCGCGCGGCCGCGCGCTGGCTTCCCACGAGCTGCGCGTTCAGCGCGGCCGCCTCGCCCGCGCGGCCCACGGCCGCCCAGTCCATGAAGTGCCAGTACGGCAGGTTCGCGACCAGGTCGTTCGGGCCGATCTGGCGCTCGAACCAGGCGAGCGCGCGCTCGATCGCCGGGAAGATGCGCTCGACGACGTCGAGCTCACCGGTGTAGCGCCAGTGCAGCTCCGCGTTCAGGATCCACTGCAGCGTCCAGTCGGGGATCAGCAGGCCGTCGCCACCGTGGTCACCGGGCGCGAACATCTGCGTGAGACCGTCGGGGCGCTGGCTCTCGGCCGCCTGCTCGAGGAACTTGCGATTCAGCGCGTTCGCGCTCGGGCCGAACGCGGCCTGCGCCACGAGCATCTCGACGGTCGCGTCGCCCAGCCACTGGCGCTGCTCGCGCCCCGGACAGTCCTCCCAGCCGTCGTGCATGCACCGCTCGAGAGTGGTCCGGCCGATCCGCCACAGCGCGTTCAGGAACGGATCGGAGCATTCGAACGCGCCGCGGCGCTCGGCCGGGTAGCGCGTGGTGGTCACGCCCAGGTGGCGGATGCGGACGCCGTCGGGCGCGTCGCGCAGCGTCAGCTGCAGCCAGCGGACGGCCGACCACTCGAAGGCCTCGAAGCGCTGCAGACCGGGCCGCGCGGTGTACACCACGACGTGTGAGCCGTGGCTCAGCGCGGCGTCGATCCGCGGCGGCTCGGTCGGCCCGGCGGGCTGCCACTCGCCGGGGATGCCCTCGGCGACGGCGATCTCGAGCCGCTCGCCGCCGCGCGCCTCGAGCTCTACGAAGGGGTATCCGGTGTGGATGCGGCCGAAGTCGAGCAGCACCGAGACGTCCTGCGCGGCGCTCGTGCGGGCGAGCGTGGCGCGCGAGTCGGGTGCGAGCAGCGCATCGCCGTCCCCGACCAGGCCCGCGGGCAGAGCCACGAGCGGCTCGCGGTACAGACGCTTGTCGACCGGCAGCGCCGGCCGCGGCTCGACGCCGTACCAGCGCACGACGCGAAGCGGCGCGAGCGGCGCCTCCTCGAGGAACGGAATGCCGCGCGGCAGCAGCGTGGGGAACGGCTCCGTCTTCATGCCGCCGAAGAACGCGTCCGGCGGACCGCCGCCGGCCGTCTGCACGCACACACCGTCCCAGGCGGAATCGTCGAAGCCGGGCTCGCGCCAGTCCCGGGGGAGCGATCGTGCGTCGTGCACCTCGATGCGCGGCAAGCCGAAGTTCACGCGCGGCGTTTCCGATTCCCACGCGGGTGACTCGAGACAGCGCCAGTGCTCGTCGCTGCGGATCTCGATCCGCTCCCCGCCGCACTCCGCGAAGCCGTCCACGTAGAGCCCGCCGTCCCCGAACACGGGGTTCCACAGGCCGCGCACGCGCTGGTACCAGGACGTGTCCATGCCGTACACGCGGACGAGCAGCGCGATCGCGTTCTCGCCCGCGCGCAGGTGCGGCGTGACGTCGTGCGTGTCGACGCGCTGGAAGAGCGGATCGCAACGCGCCGGCCCGCGGCCGACGCGCGTGCCATTCACGAACAGCTGGTAGCGGCCGTCCACCGTGACTTCGAGCCGGGCGGATCCGGGCGCACGCGGCAGCGTCACGCGCCGGCGGAACAGGAAGAAGCGGTTCGGCTTCTCCTCGCGGATCTTGCGGCCGCCGACGAAGAGCCGGATCACGCCGCCGGGGTCGATCGGCTGCTTCACGGTCCAGATGAACGGAGCCCGGCGGTACATGCGCGTCTCCCCGGAGAGACGCGAGTCTACACCGCGCGGTATGATCGCCGGAACCGAGCCGAGGAGA
>CAZMKX010000353.1:0-4632 GCA_964566375.1 uncultured Myxococcales bacterium | reverse complement strand
GCGCCGAGGTCGACCTCGGCGGCCTGCCCGCCTACCTGCTGAACGACCCCGACGTCGTGCTGCGCTGCCGCCGGCCCGGCGGCGACTCGTATTCCCCCGCCTTCCTGCGCGCGGTGCGCGAGTGGTTCGGCGCGATCGTGCCGCGCATCGCCGCGCGACGGAACCTGCTGCTCTTCCAGATCGAGAACGAGTACTCGGTGCCCGCGCATCTGGCCGTCCTGTCGAGCGGCCTCGGAGATCTGCTGATCCGCTGGCTCGGCGCGAAGCGGTTGATGCGCCTCGCGAGCAGTCCCTGGCTGCGCCGGCGCATGCTCACCGCGGCGACGCCGACGGACACCGGTGACGAGCTCGGTCAGCGCAGCGCGTACATGCGCGAGCTCTACGAGCTCGTGCGCCAGCTCGGCATCACCGTGCCGATCTTCCACAACGACGTGGCTGCATACGCGGGCCGCCAGCTCGACGTCGACCTACTGGCGATCGACCGTTACCCGATCACGGGCTTCGAGCGCGACTGGCGCGCGCGCCCCGAGACGTTCGACGACTTCGCCGTCGACGAGGACGCGCTCGACGCGCACGGTCGCACCGCGAACCCCGTCTTCTATCCGGAGCTCCAGGCCGGCTGGTACGACGGATGGGGCGGCACGGGCTACGCGCACCTTCGCGAGCGCCTCGGCGCCGACGCCATCGACGCGACCACGAAGGCCGCGCTGGCCGCGCGCGGAACGCTCTGGAACTACTACGTGTTCAGCGGAGGCGTGACGTACGGCTACCTGTCGAGCCCGGACGTGTACAGCTCCTACGACTACGGCGCGCCGATCGGCGAGTCGGGCGCCACCGATGCGCGCTACGACGCGGTGCGGAGCCTGAACCGGTTCCTGCTCGAGTTCGAGGAGGACCTGGCGCAGACCGACGCGGAGCCGGAGAGCGCGCGACTTTGCGCGCAGAACTTCCGCACGCGCACGGGCGCGAAGAACCGCTACGTCTTCCTGCGCAACCCCACCCGCGAACGTGTCGAGCTCCGGCTTCCGGAGCCCGAGCGCGCCTCGCTCGCCCCCTGGGAGACACAGATCCGTGTCTACGATCGGGCGACCAAAGCCCTCCTCGCCGTGAGCCCCGAGCTGCCGGCCGCGGTGCCGGCCGCACGCGTGTTCCCGCCGAGCCTGCCGCGGCTCGAGCGCTGGCGCTTCTCGAACGCCGCGCCGCAGCTCGAGGCCGGCTACGACGACTCGGACTGGACGCCGATCCCGGAGCGCGCGCTCGAGGAGAACCGCCTCGACATCGACGCGCTCGGCCTGCACTACGGCTTCGTCTGGTACCGCGGCACGTTCCGCGGTCCGCTCGACCGGCTCGTGCTCGACGCGCGGCATTCGTGGGCCGTCTGGATCGACGGCCGGCTCGTCGCCACGGGAGACCAGCACCGCAACACGCTCGGCGTCGGCGCCGACGGGGCACGAGCGCGCCGCATCGATCTGCGCGGCGTGAGCGGCAGCGGCGACGCCGGGCACGTGATCGTGATCCTGGTCGAGAGCCTCGGCCACAACAAAGGCTTCGCCGACGACTTCGCGAACCCGCGCGGAATCGTCTCGCTCGACACCGGCGCGTCGCGGATCGAGTGGCGCGTCCGCGGCGGCCTCGTGCGCGGCGAGCGCGGCTTGACGCCGCAGGTCGATTTCAACGCCGTCGAGCGCCGCGCCACGCAGGAGGTCGTGCTGCCGCACGGCTGGGTCGGCGCGCCCGAGGGCGTGGCGCTGTACGAGACGAGCCTTCGCCTCGACGGCATCGATCCCAAGACGACCTCGCTCGCGCTCGGCTTCGATCCCGGGCGCGGCAAGGCCAACCTGTACCTGAACGGCTGCCTGATCGGGCGCTGCTGGCCCGAGCGCGGGCCGCAGCGGCGCTTCTGGCTGCCCTGGGGCGTGCTCTCGCCCGACGCCGAGAATCAGCTCACGGTGGCCGTCTGGAAGCGATCCGCGCGCGCGGCGCTCGGCAAGCTGCGCCTCGAGATCGCGTAGCGCGTGACGCGTTGCGGCGCAGGCCTCGCGCGGTAGACTCGACGCGATGCCGCTGGAGAAGGAGACCCTCGAGCGTCTGATCGAGGTATCCCCGGACATCGTGGTGGCGACCGCTGCGGACGGCACGGTGCAGTACTACAACGATGGTGCAAGGGAGAACCTCGGCTACTCCCGCCTCGAGATCATCGGGCGGTACGTCGCCGAGCTCTATCCGTCGATCGACGAGGCGCGCCGCGTGATGTCGGCCATGCGCGGTCCCGAGCACGGCGGCCCGGGCCGGATCGTGAACTTCCCGACCACGTTCGTCGCGAAGGACGGCCACGAGCTCGAGGTCGCGATCTCGGGCGTCATCCTCTACGACGAGAACGAGGTCGAGCAGGGCACGATCGGCTTTGCGAAGGACGTGTCCGAGATCAAGCGCCGCGATCAGCTCGCCGTGCTCGGCGAGGTCGCGATCGGCCTCTCGCACGAGATCAACAATCCGCTCACGGTGATCACCAGCCAGATCTCGCTGCTCGAGCGCTACCTCTCCGCGAAGGGGGAGGTCGGCGAGGTCGAGCGGGTCGAGAAGATCCGGGCCGAAATCCGCCGCATCGAGTCCCACCTGCAGCGCCTGAACGACATGGCGAAGCAGGAGCGCTACGCAAGCACCGAGTACCTGGGCAGCGCGCGCATGATCGACCTGTCGGCGAAGCCGGAAGGGCCGGTGCGCGCGCTGGCGGGGCGTCGGGTTCTGGTCGTCGACGACGACACGGCCGTGCGCGACGCCGTCTCCGAGATCCTGCGCGCCGACGGCGCTGCGGTGGTCTCGGTGGGCAACGGGCGCGAGGCGATCGAGCGCATGCGGCGCGAGCGTTTCGACATCGTGCTCTCGGACGTGGTCATGCCCGAGATGGACGGCTATGAGCTCTTCCAGGCCGCGCGCCGCGAGGCGCCGGAGACGCCGGTCGTGCTGATGACGGCCTTCTACTACGACCAGGACCACGTCATCAAGCGCTCCCGCATGGAGGGGCTCGACGGCGTGCTCTTCAAGAAGCCGGTCAATCCCGAGCGCCTCGTGAAGACGCTCGCGGAGCTGATTACGCGGGCTTCGCCGCGTCCTTCTTGACGTTGAAGAGCTTCCCGTCGCTGGTCTTGGCGAGCCACGCGTTCTCCCATTCCTGAAGAACGGTGAGCTCGTCGCCCGCGGAGAACTCGATCTCCTCGACGTCCTCGCCGAGGTTCGCCTGGTGCTTGTACGTGCCCGGGGTGGTGATGCGGATCGTGTCGGCCATGGCGGCGTTATAGCAGAGGCGCGGGTGTTCCGGCGAGTGCGGCCAGGGTGATGCGCCGCGCGCCGCTCGCCCGGCGCAGGCTTCGCGCGGCCTCGACCAGCGTGGCGCCGGTGGTCGCGACGTCGTCGAGCAGGAGCACGCGAAGCCCGCGCAGCGCGTTCGGCCGCGCGCGAAAGCTGCCCGCGACGTTCGCCTTCCGCGCGCTGATCGAGAGCCCCGTCTGGGGCGGCGTGGCGCGCGCGCGGCCGAGCGCCCGGCTCGCCAGCGGAACACCGGTCCGGCGCGCGAGCGCGCGCGCCAGCGTGTGCACGGGATCGCTTCCCTCGCTGCGCACGCGCGCGCGGTGACGCGGCACGGGCACGATCGCGTCGAAGCGCAGATCCGCGACGCGCTCCGCGAGGCGCGCGACGAGAACCTCGAGCGCGTCGCGCCGGCCCTCGAACTTGAAGCGGCGCACGAGCTCCATGCCGGTGCCGTCGTATGCGATCGCCGTGTGCACCGCGCGGAGACGCGACCGCGCGGAGAGGCCGCGCGCGCAGCTGGCGCAGAGCAGCGCGTCCCCGGCCGAGCGCGGCTCGTCGCAGGCGGGACAGACGCTCGGGACGATCAGCTCGAGCCATCCGCCCAGCCCGCCGCGCAGCGTCACGGAGGCTAGCGCCCTTCGACCTTGAGTCGCGTCGTGTCGAAGTACTTGAGCGACTCGGCCGCGCTGAACGTCTGCGCGTTCGCGGTGTAGAAGAGAAACAGGTTCGAGAGCTGATCGCGCACGTTCGCGACCATCGACGCCGCCATGTGGTTCACGAACTTTCCCTTGTCGCCCTCGACCCCGCTGTTCTCGCTCCAGCGCCCGACGTACCACGTCAATCGGTACGGCCTTCCCTCGCGGTCGTACGAGAGGCCCATGAGCGGCGAGAAGGTCTCCTTGTCGTACCAGACGAGTCGCTTGCGGTACGGGTGCGTGGCGCTCTTCGGCGTCTGCTCGAGCTTCACGGTGACGCGCTTCTGCCAGGTCTCGCCGACGAAAGGGAGCGCGCGGTACGGCCCGAACTTGCAGGCGAAGAACGCCTCGTCGTCGCCGAGCGAGGCGATCTTGTTCGCGTTCCAGCCCGGCAGGTTGCGCGGAAAGCAATCGCGCTGCGAGTCCATCGCCGCGAGGATGGTCGGGTCGCCCGCGAACGACCAGTCGTGCTCCCAGACGTAGCCCGAGAAAAGGTATAGATCCTCGAACGTGAAGTCCGACCCGAACAGTGCGTCCGCACGCTGATTCGCGGGCACGCGCCGTACTCGCCGGAGTGACGGAACGTACGTCCAGATGTCGTCGTCCTTGTGGAACGAGTCCTTGTAGC
>CAZMKX010000352.1:0-4662 GCA_964566375.1 uncultured Myxococcales bacterium | reverse complement strand
TCGTGCGGCTGATCCGCCGCCGCCAGAGCGTGGACGAGCTGCTCGACCTCGAGGAGGTCTGAGGGGCGCCCTCAGCTCCGCGCGAGGAGCTCGCTGAAGGCGCTCTCGATCGCGCAGCCGAGCTTCTCGAGATCCGGGACGAGGCCGGGGTCCGCGTTCAGGCCGACGAAGAGCGTGCCGTCGTACGAGAACACCGCGAGCCCGAGGCCCAGCCCGTCGGCGATCGGCACGATCGGGTGGATCGCCTCGACGCGGCGGCCGCACAGGAAGCGCGGCTCGCGCGGCCCGGGCACGTTCGTGGCGATCACGTTCGCGATGCGCAAGTTGCGCAGACCGCGCCCGAACGCCGCGACGAGCCCGGGCGGCAGGTCCTCGAGCAGCTGCAGGAGCGAGTCGATGCCGGTCCAGGCGCCGCTGTTCTTCAGCGCTTCGGTGATCGCGCGCGTCGCGCGCAACCGGACGACCTCGTCCTCGAGATCCACCGCGAGCGGCACGAGGATCGCCGAGATGCGGTTGCCGAGCGCCGCCGCTTCGTCGGCTCCGCGCAAGCTGACCGGCACGAGCGCGGTGAGCTCGAGCGCGCGCGTGCGCACGCCCATCCCGCGCAGGAAGCGGTGCAGCCCGCCGGCTAGAGCGCAGAGCACGACGTCGTTCACGGTCGCGCCGTGCGCGCGGCGGACGGCGGCGACACCGTCCAGTGGCAGCCGGGTGAAGTAGAGGCGCCGGCGCGGGCCGAGCTTCGCGTTCCACGGCAGGACGGGGATGTCGCCGGTCGCGAGGCGCACGCCCGACCAGGCCGTGTTCAAGAGGCCAGAGACGGCGGCGCGCGCCTCGCTCGGTCCGCGCAGCGCGGACGAGATCGCGGAGAGCGCGCGGAGCTGCTTCCGCAGCCCGTCGCCGAGCGCCCGCCGCACTCGCTCGCCGGGCGCGGATTCGCGCGGGGCGCGGCGCGGAATCGGCAGCGGGTCGCGCGTGTCCGCGTGCGCGTCGAGGATCTCGTCGAGCAGGCGGAGCCCGGAGATCCCGTCGACCATGCAGTGGTGCGCCTTCATCAGCAGCGCGCCGCGGCCGCCGTGACTGCCCTCGATCACGTTCATCTCCCAGAGCGGTCGATCGCGGCGCAGCGGCCGCTCCAGCAGGCGCGCGGCGAGCTCGGCGAGCTCGTGCTCACCGCCGGGCGAGGGCAGGGCCCAGCGTCGGATGTGATCGCTTGCCGCGAAATCGGCCGCCTCCTCCCAGACGGGATGACCCAGTGCCAGCGGCACCGGCATCGCGCGCTGCGCGTAGCGGGGAACGCGCGCGATCCGCGCCTCGATCCGCCGCACGAGCTCGTCCGCCGAGATCTCCCGGTCGAGCCGGATCAGCGACGCGATCTCGAGCGGCGCGTGCGGGCGATCGAGATACAGGAAACCCGCGTCGGTGGCGGACATGCGCGCAGGCGGCGATCCGGTCGTGGAGCTCACCCGCTGCGGCGGAGCAACGAGCGTGCCATGCGCCCGGGCGCGCGGGCTGGCCACGGCCAAGCGTCGCGCGTTCAATCAGCGGGCGCCCGCGCCCGCTTCCTGAGCACCGGCCGGAGGGCAGCCGGTCGCCGTCGATCAGCGGGCGGCGGTCGTATCGAGAACCGTTCCTTCCGCGCGGATGCAGACATAGCTGACGATGATGAAGGCGTAGCTGGACTGATAGGTCACCTGGTCGACCATCAGATTTCCGTTCCCTTGCTCCAGCGCAAGATCGACGGCTCCCTCGATCGTCGGAATCCGGATCGGAATTCCCAGCGGCCAGATCGCGCAATCGCTGCCCTCGATCCGCCGACCCTTCTTCACATCGATCGACACGTTGCTGAGATCGATGTTCTTGGTCGAGATGAGCGTCAGGTCGGCGACCCGGGTCGTACAAGCCGCGCTCGCGGCCGCGAGCGCCGCGATCAGGGCGATACGAATGACACGACTACTCGAAGGTGTCATATGCGTCTCCCTCGGCAGTCCAACAGCTCCAGCCGTAGATGTAGGGGAAGTAGAAGTAGCTCCAGGTAACCACGGCATCGGTCAGGATGTTTGCACCCTTCGACTCCAGTGCCCGGTCCAGTGCTTCGTCGATCGTGGGAGGTCCCCCGGTCGGAATGATCACGATGATGTAGCTGCAGTCCTCCCCGGTGGCGCGACCCTTCGAGCGAGCGGGATCGAGCTTCAGGGGGTCGAGCTTCACGTTCTTGCTGGAGATCGCGGTCAGATCCGACCGCGATGCACAACCTGAGGTGATTGCAGCGAGCGTAGCGCACACTGCGAGAATGAGTCGTCTCACTTCGAGCTCGCCTCCCAGACTGAGTCTGAAGCGTTTCACGCTTGAGACTCGAGAGCAACCGGAAAATCCCGAGTCAGCGCCGTCTTCGTTGACGAGATCGGAGAGCGAAGCTGGCCGAGCCTGCGATCCAGGCTCTGGTTTAGCGCTTGGCCTTGCGCGCCGCGCGGCGCTTGGCGAGCTCGGCCTCGACGGCCTGCGGCGCGTAGCGCGCGCGGTCGTCCACGGCGCGGCGCTCGATGCGCGCGCGCAGGGCGGCATCGCCGCGCGCGAGGATCCGCGCGGCGAGCAGAGCGGCGTTCCGCCCGCCGTTCACGGCGACGGTGGCGACGGGCGTGCCGGGCGGCATCTGCATCGTCGAGAGCGCCGCGTCGAAGCCCGAGAGCGGCCCGCTCGCGCACGGCACGCCGATCACGGGCAGGAGCGTGTGGGCGGCGGAGACGCCGGCCAGCGCCGCGGACATGCCCGCGAACGCGATCACCACGCGGATGCCCTCCTTCTCGGCGTTCTTGATCGTCTCGGCGGTCTCGTCGGGGGTGCGATGGGCCGAGAGCACCCGGACCACGGAGGGCACCTGCAGGTCGGCGAGGGCATCCTCGCAGTCGAGTACCAGGTCGAGGTCGCTGGGGCTGCCGCAGATCAGCAGGACGGAGGCCGGGGAATTGCTCATGTACGCATGAGAGCGCAGCGCGGCTTGACTGCGCAACTGGGCTGACGGTAGTGTCATCCGCTGACATGAGCGTCAGTGCCGGACAGTCGGGGTCGCGCAGCCGGGCGCCGCAGCGCGCGCGCGCCGCCACCCGCGCCCGGCTGCGCGCGAGCGCCCAGAAGCTCTTCGCCGAGCGCGGCCTTCACGACGTCACCACCCACGACATCGCCGGCGCCGCCGGGGTCGCGTCGGGAACCTTCTACCTGCACTTCCGCGACAAGCACGAGCTCTTCCGCGAGCTGGTCTTCGAGGCGATCGCGGAGCTCGAGCGGCGAATCGAAGAGAAGGTTCACCCGCTCGCCGACCAGCTCGAGCCGGCCGCGCGCGCGCGCGCCGACGTGCTGCTCGGCTTCGCCGAGGACCACGGCGAGGTCGTGCGCATGGCTTTCGGTCGCGGCTCCGAGGCCGCCCGCGTGGGCGCGGACGCGCTCGACCACCTGGTGTCACGGCTCGTGCCCGACCACGGCGAGGCGCGCGCGCAGGCGCTGGTGGGAATGTGGGCGCGCGTCGTCAGCTGGTGGGCCGAATCTCCCGGCCGCGCGCCGCGCGAAGCCGTTCTGCAGACGATGATCGATCTACAGCTCTCCGGAGTCCGGTAGCTTTCAAGGAGCCGCGCATGTCGAGCCACATCACGTACGACCCCGCCTACAACACGATCGACCGCGACGACTTCAAGTCGCTGATCGAGGTCGACCGCTACGGCGATCGCTCGACCGCGTTCGACGCGATCATCAGCGCGACCGAGGACCACTTCTGGGATCCGAACGATCCGGCGTATCTCGATTTCAGCGAGAAGTTCGATCTGCGCGAGCGTCTGCTGATGCCGCGCGACTTCGTCGTCGAGCTGAACTGCGCGGTCGCCGACAGGCTGAGCCCGCAGCAGCAGATCGAGCTCGCGAACGAGAGCACGCGCTTCTCGATCTCGTCGATCCTGCACGGCGAGCAGGGCGCGCTCTCGCTCTCGGCGAGCCTGTGCCAGATCATGCGCGATCCCGGCGCGCAGGAGTACGCGGCGAACCAGGCGCGCGAGGAAGCGCGACACGTCACCGCGTTCTCGCACTACGTGAAGGCGCGCTGGGGTACACCGCTCGCGGTCGGTCCGACGCTGGGCAGCCTGCTCGAAGAGCTCGTGGTCGCGCCCGAGGTCTACAAGAAGCTGGTCGGCATGCAGATGCTCGTCGAGGGGCTGGCGATGGGCGCATTTGCCACCTTCCACTCGCTGACCGAGGATCCGCTGCTCCGCCGCACCGTGCAGTTCGTGATGACCGACGAGGCCTTCCACCACAAGTTCGGGAAGATCTGGGCCGAGCTCACCGTGCCCAAGCTCTCCGAGGAGGAGCACGAGCGCGTCGAGCTGTGGGCGGCGAAGTGCTTCCAGACGCTGCTCTTCAACCTGGTGAACTCGGAGCAGAAGCAGGCGATCTACGGCCAGTTCGGGCTGGACTGGCAGTGGGTGCGCAGCGCGGTGCTCGAGGCCTTCACGGACGCCGACCGCCGCTCCGCCATGACGAAGGGCACGAACATCTTCCGCGTCCTGATCAAGACGCTGCTGAAGGCCGGCATCATCACCGAGCGGACGCGGCCGGTGTACGCCGCCTGGGTCGACATGGACGAGCTCGCGCGCGAGGGCGACGAGGTCGCGGGCCAGGACG
>CAZMKX010000351.1:0-4666 GCA_964566375.1 uncultured Myxococcales bacterium | reverse complement strand
CGAGCCAGAGCCAGCGGCGCATCCGCGCTCCGCTAGACGCGCGGGAACTTCGGCGGCCGGCGTTCGAGGAAGGACTGCACGCCCTCCTTGAAGTCGGGGCGCGAGAAGCTCTCCACCATCAGCTTGACCGCTTCGTCGCAGGCCGGGCCGAGCTCCTGCGTGAGCTGCTGGTACACCTGCCGCTTCATCACCATCATCGAGGCGGGCGAAGAATGGGCGGCCAGCTCGCGCACGTAGTCGACGGCGTTCGCGACGAGCTTGTCGTCGGGGAGCACGCGGTTCACGAGGCCCATGCGTTCGGCCTCGCGTGCGTCGATCTTGCGGCCGGACAGGAGCAGGTCGAGCGCGTGCGCGCTGCCGATCAGGCGCGGAAGCGTCCAGGCGAGACCCCACTCGGCGATCAGCCCGCGGCGCACGAAGGCGGTCGTGAACGTCGCGCTCTCGGCGGCGAAGCGCAGATCGCAGAAGAGCGCGATCGGCATGGCCATGCCCGCGCACGGGCCGTTGATCGCAGCGACGATCGGCTTTCGCACCGACATCAGGTACGAGTAGTGCTTGCGGAACGATTCGCCCATCGCCGCGTCGCCGGGATCGGCCGCGAGCTCCTTCGTCGCGGTCTCGCCGGGTCGCGCTCCCGTGGTGATCGCCTGCAGGCCCTTCAGGTCCGCGCCCGCGCAGAAGCCGCGCCCCGCGCCGGTCAGCACGATGCCGACCACGCTCTTGTCCGCCTCCGCGCGCGCGATCGCGTGCCGGAGCTCGTCGCCCATCCGATCGGTCCAGGCGTTCAGGCGCTCGGGCCGGTTCAGCGTGATCGTCGCGACCGGATCTTCGACCAAGTACAGGATCTGCTCGTACATCTTCGTCTCCATTCGAGTCACGGCCGCATGCCGCGAGCGGTAGGTCCAAGGCGTTCGGGAAGGAGTCTCCAGGCCGTCTCGACCCAGTCACACAAGAGCCGCCGCGTGTCGCGCGGGTCGATGATCTCTTCGACGCCGAACGTCTCCGCGGTGCGGAAGGGCGAGCGCATCGCGCCGAGCTTCTCCTCGAGCGCGCGCCGGAACGCGTCGGGGTCGGCGGCGGCGGCGATGTCGCGCTTGTAGGCGGCCTCGACGCCGCCCTCAATCGGCAGCGAGCCCCACTCGCCCGACGGCCAGGCGTAGCGGAGGTTCAGCTTGGTGTGGTTTCCGTGCGCGGCGCCGGCGACGCCGAACACGCGTCGCACGATGATCGAGCACCAGGGCGTCGTGGCCTGGTACACCGAGAAGATCGCGCGCGCCCCGCGCCGGATCGTGCCCTGCTTCTCGCCGGCGACGCCGATCAGGAAGCCCGGGTTGTCGACGAAGTTCACGACGGGAAGGTGGAACGTGTCACACAGGTCCACGAAGCGGACCATCTTGTCCGACGCGGCGCCGTCGATCGCGCCGCCGAGCCACTTCGGATCGTTGCCCATCACGCCCACCGGCCGGCCGCCGAGGCGCGCGAGCCCCGTCACGAGCGAGCGTCCGTAGCGCGGCGAGATCTCGAAGAAGCTGCCGCGATCGAGCACGAGTGCGAGGATGCGGCGCACGTCGTGCGGCTGGCGCCGGCTGCGCGGGACGATCTGCAGCAGCTCCTCCTCGCGCCGATCGGTCGGATCATCGCAGGGCAGCGTGGGCGGGAGCTCGTACACCGAGTCCGGCAGATAGGACAGGAAGCGCCGGATCTGCGCGAAGGCCTCGGATTCGCTCGCGACCTCGTTGTCGACCGCTCCACTCTCGCGTGTGTGCATCGCCGAGCCGCCGAGTGTCTCCTTGTCGACGTTCTGGCCGATTCCGCGACTCACGACCGGCGGCCCCGCGACGAAGAGCTGCGCGCTGCCCTTCACCATCACCGAAAAGTGTGAGAACACCACGCGCGCCGCGCCGAGCCCCGCGACCGGCCCGAGCGCCGCCGCGACGACGGGCACGGTCGAGAGCGCCTCGGTCATGATCTCCATGGCGGGATTCGCGGGCACGTAGGTGGCGCGCGACGTCTCGAGCGACTTCACGCTTCCGCCGCCCCCGGTGCCGTCGACCAGGCGCACGATCGGCAGACGCAGCTCGAGCGACATCCGCTCGGACCAGCCGGCCTTGTAGCCGACGGCGCCGTCCGCCGCGCCGCCGCGCACGGTGAAGTCGTCGCCGCCCAGGACGACCTTCCGCCCTGCGATGCGCGCCGTGCCCATCACGAAGTTCGAAGGCCGGATCTCCACCAGCCGATCGCCCTCGTACACCGGCACGCCCGTCAGCGCGCCCGTCTCGTGGAAGCTGCCCGGGTCGGCGAGCGCGTCGATGCGCTCGCGCACGCTGAGTCGCCCCGCTTCGTGCTGGCGCGCGACCCGCTCGTCGCCGCCCATCCGCGCGGCGAGCGACTCGCGGCGGCGCAGCTCGTCGACCTCGGGCTTCCAGCTCACACGGGCAGCATATCAAGCGAGCCCGCCCAGCGCGCTCGGGGTCGCAGGACGAAGCCGGCGTCGTACTGCTCCAGCACGTGGGCGACCCAGCCCGCGCTGCGGCCGATCGCGAAGATCGCGGGACCCTGGCCGAGCGGCAGGTCGAGCGCAGCGCACACGCAAGCGAGCGCGACGTCGACGTTCGCGGCGGGTCGGCCCGCGTCGTTCATGGCCGAGACGAGCGCGGCGATCGTCCGCACGCGCGGCGCGCGCGGCGCGAGCGCGAGCGCGCCGTCGAGCAGAGGCGGAACGCGCGGATCGCCGTCGGGATAGAGCGCGTGACCGAAGCCGGGAATGCGCTCCCCGCGCCGCATCCGGTCCCGCACGGCCGCATGCGCGCCCGCGGGGCTCGCGGCTTCGCGCGCGAGGATCTCGACCTGCTCGCTCGCGCCGCCGTGCAGCGGACCCGAGAGAGCCGCGAGGGCGGCACCCAGGCAGCTGTAGAGATCCGCGCCGGTCGAGGCCGCCACGCGTGCCGCAAACGTCGAGGCGTTGAGCTCGTGGTCCGCGAGCAGGACGAGCGCGCGATTGAGCAGGGCCAGCGCGCGCTTCGTCGTCGGTGCGCCGAGTGCCAGCGCGAGCGCGAGAACCGGGTCGCGGGCTTCGAGCGCGGGGCCCAGCCGCCGCGGATCGAGCGCCAGCGCGAAGGCGGCGGCGAGCCGCGGAATCAGCCGGCGGGCGCGCTCGAGCACGGCCGCCGCGCTCGGATCGAAGCGCGAGGCATCGCGCGCCGCGAGCGCGGGCAGCGCGACGGCGGGCGCCGCGAGCGGAGGGCTCGGCCGAGGCACGAGCGCCGCCAGCTCGCGCGCCGGCCAGCGTCCCGGCTCGGCGGGCCAGCGCGGCGGCCGAGGGGGCAGCTCCCCGGTCCAGAGCAGCTCCGCGACCGACACGAACGGCACGTCCGCCGCAGCCAGCGCGACCGCCGAGCGATTGCGGTAGGCGGGTCCCTGCGGAGTCATGCGCGTGATGCGCGTCTCGAGCACCGGCTCGCCGAAGCGGAGCGCGCTCGCGGCGGCGCCCTCGCTGCGCGCGCGTAGCGCGTCGAGCTCCGCCCGCGCGTAGCGGCGCGCGCGCCCGCGGGTGCCCGCCAGGCTCTTGAGGCGCCCGCGGCTCGCGTAGGCGTAGAGGGTCTGCAGCTTCACGCCCAGGTAGGCGGCGGCCTCGCGCGCGTCGAGCGCGTCGGTCGATCGGGTCGTCATGCGCGCGATATTGATCGAATAATCAATGTTGATCAAGTAGTGGATCTCCGCCACATTCGAGGCAAAGGAGAAGACGAGATGACGATGGACGGACTGGACGGGGTGGTGGTGGCCGAGACGCGGCTCTCCGACGTCGACGGCGAGCGCGGGCGGCTGATCGTGCGCGGGTACGACGTCGAGGCACTCGCGGAGCGAGCCGACTTCGAGGCGGCGTGCGCGTTGCTCTGGACGGGCGGCCTCCCGGACGCGCGCGCGCACGCGGAGCTGCGCGAGGCACTCGGGCGGGCTCGGGTGCGCGCGTTCGCGCGGCTGCCGAAGCTCGGCGACGCGCTCGAGGCCGTCGACGGGATGGAGGCGCTTCGCGCCGCGCTCGCACACCTGCGCGCGAGCGAGATCCCGCCGGACTCGATTCGCCTCGAGCTCACCGCCTCGACGGCGGTGTTCGCGGCGGCCTGGGCGCGCACGCTCCGCGGCGACGCGCCCATCGCACCCGACCCCACGCTCGGACACGCCGCGGACTTCCTGCGCATGGCGAGCACGCACGGCAGCGATCCGTCGCGAAGCCGCGCGCTCGACGCCTACCTCGTGACGGCTGCGGATCACGGCATGAACGCGTCGACGTTCACCGCGCGCGTGGTCACGTCGACGGACTCGGATGCCGTCTCCGCCGTCGTGGCGGCTCTCGGCGCGCTGAAGGGGCCGCGGCACGGCGGCGCGCCCGGCCCGGTGCTCGCGATGCTCGATGCGATCGGCGAGCCTGGCCGGGCGGCGGCCTGGATTGCGGCCGAGATCGCGGCGGGCAGGCGGATCATGGGCATGGGCCACCGCGTGTACCGCGTGCGCGACCCGCGCGCGGCGGTGCTCGAGCGCGCGGTCGAGCGGCTGCGCGCGACGGGCCTGCGCAGCGACCGGCTCGACCTCGCGCGCGCCGTCGAGCGCGTCGCGGTCGCGTCGCTCGGCGAGCGCCGCCCGGAGCGGCGCATGGCGGCGAACGTCG